>NZ_JAWSTH010000058.1:0-38520 GCF_033542075.1 Conexibacter stalactiti | reverse complement strand
GCCGGTCGCGCGCCCGCCGCTTGCCGCCCGCCGCCCGCCGCTTGGCGCCCGGCGCTTGCCGCCCGCCGCCCGCCGCTTGCCGCCCGGCGCCTACGCCAACATGCCGCCGTCGACGTGCAGCGTCGTGCCCGTCACGTAGCGGGCGGCGTCGGAGGCGAGGAAGACGGCTGCGCCCGCGACGTCTTCGGGAGCGGCCCAGCGACCGAGCGGGATCTGCCGCGTCGTCTCGCGCACGAACGCCTCGTCCTCGCGCAGCGCGCCGGTCAGGTCGGTCTCGACCCAGCCGGGCGCGAGGCAGACGACGCGCACGCCGCGCGGTCCCCACTCGCGCGCGGCCGATCGCGAGAGGCCGACGACGCCGGCCTTCGCGGCCGAGTAGTAGCCCATCCGCTCCAGCCCGCGGCTGGCAGCGATCGAGACGACGTTGATCGCGACCGCCGTGCCCGGCCGCGCCAGCAGCAGGGGGGCCGCCGCGCGCAGTGTGTGGTGAACGGACAGCAGGTTCAGCTCGATTCCGCGCAGCACGCGGTCGGCGCTCAACTGCTCGACGCCGCCGACCGAGCGGGCGCCGCCGGCGTTGTTGACGAGCACGTCGAGGCCGCCCAGGCGCTCGCCCACCTCCGCCATCAGTGCGTCGACGGCGGTCGCGTCGGTGACATCGGCCGGCAGAGCGATCGCGCGGACGCCGTGGCGCGCGCGGATCTCCTCCGCGACGGCGTCGAGCTGCGCCTGCGTGCGCGCGCTGAGCGCGACGTCGGCGCCGGCCTGCGCCAGCGCACAGGCGATCGCCCGCCCGATGCCCCGTCCGGCGCCGGTCACGAGCGCGACGCGGCCGGCGAGCGCGCGATGGTTTGCGGCGGATGCGCCGCGATCTGCGTCAGACGCGCCGTCCTTTGCGCCGGACGCGCCGCGGTTCGCGTCAGACGCGCCTGCCTTCGCGTCAGATGCGCCGCTCATCGCGCCGGCTCCGTCACGTCGACGGCGCCCTCGGTCAGCGCCAGCGCGCGCCGCGCGAGGTCGGGCACGCCGGCGCCGAAGCCGCGCAGGAACGGGTCGTCGCTGTCGCCCGCGAGCGCGCGGGCGTAGTTGCCCTCCATGAAGACAGCCGACTTCCACAGCGCGAGCACGACGTACCAGCGCAGCTGCTCCAGCGAGCGGCCGCTGCGCTCGGCGTAGCGGGCGACCAGCTCGTCGCGGCGAGGGAATCCGGGCTGCGCGGTCACGGCGGAGAGCGCGGCCATGCCGTCGATCGGCTCGCCGGGGTCGACCCACTGCGCGCAGAGGTAGCCGAGGTCGGCGAGCGGATCGCCGATCGTCGCCATCTCCCAGTCGAGCAGCGCGACCAGCCGCGCCGGAGCGTCAACCGCGAACAGCGCGTTGCCGAGGCGCGCGTCGCCGTGCACGATCGCGGGCGGACCGGACGGCGGCAGCTCGCGCTCCAGCCATGTCGCGACCGCCTCCATCTCCGGCAGCGAGCGCGTCCGCTGCCGCTCCCACAGCGCGCCGAAGCGGCGCAGCTGCCGCGCCAGGTAGCCGTCGGGGCGGGCGGAGCCGGCGAGCGCCGTTGCGCGCCAGTCGACGGCGTGGACCGCGGCGAGCGCGTCGACGAAGGCGAGGCCGATGCGGCGCCGCTGCGCCGGATCGTCGAGCGCGGCCGGCACCGCGTCGCCGATCGCGACCCCGTCGATCTCCGCCAGCACGACGAACGGCACGCCGATCACCGCGCGGTCGTCACTGGTCGCGAGCACCGCGGGGACCGGCACCCCGGTGCCCGCGAGCGCGCGCAGGATGTCCGCTTCGCGCAGGACGTCGTGCGCGCTCGGCGGCAGCTCGCCGCGCGGTGGGCGCCGCAGCACGACGCGCGTCGCACCCCGCTGCACGGTCAACGTCACGTTCGAGTGCCCGTCACCGAGCGGCGCGATCCGCAGCAGGGCACCGGGCTCGCCGATCGCGTGCGCGTCGAGGAAGGCCGCCAGCGTGTCGAGCACGACGAGCGGCGGGCGGCGTCCGGGACCGCCGGCGTGCGCCCAGGTGGCGGCGACGTCATCGGCGGCGAGACCGCCGCTCACGACAGCGCTCCGCACGCGGGGGCGGTGGTTCTGCCTTCGCGCGCGAGCCCGAGCAGCTCGCGCGCGATCGTCATGCGGTGCACCTCGCTGGCGCCGTCGTAGATGCGCGCGGCGCGGGCGTCGACCCACCAGCGGGCGATCGGGGCATCGGTCGCGATCCCGTGCGAGCCGAAGACCTGCACGGCGCGGTCGAGCACACGGCCGAACGCCTCCGCGACGAACGTCTTGGCGATCGCGACCTCCTGACGATGGGGGAGGTCCTGCTCGACCTTCCAGGCCGCGTGCAGCACCAGCAGCCGGGCCGCCGAGAGGTCGATCGCGGAGTCGGCGAGAAAGGTCTCGATCGCGCCCTGCTCGGACAGCGGACGGCCGAACGCGGTCCGCTCCAGCGCCCGCTCGCAGGTCAGGTCGAGCGCCGCCTGGGTCGCCCCGATCCAGCGCATCGCGTGCGCCAGCCGGCCTCCCGCCAGCCGCAGCTGAGCGATCCGCAGGCCGGCGCCCTCCTCGCCCAGCAGCGCGTCGGCCGGCACGCGCACGTCGCGCAACTCGATCTCGCAGTGGCCGCCGACGAAGTGGGCGCCGATCGTCCGCGGGTCTCGCACGAGCGTCCAGCCCGGCGTGTCGGTCGGCACGACGAACAGCGAGTAGGCGCGGCGCTGCTGCTCGGGCGGCGCGGTGCGCGCGACGACGATCGCGAAGGCCGCGCCGTCGGCGCCGGTGATGAACCACTTGCGTCCGTTCAGCACCCAGTCGCCGCCGTCGCGCGTGGCGCGCGTGCGCAGGTTGCGCGGGTCCGAGGAGGCGACGTCGGGCTCGGTCATCGCGAAGCAGGAGCGCACGCGTCCCTCCGCCAGCGGCCGCAGCCAGCGCTCCTGCTGCGCGGGCGTCGCGGCGGCGAGCAGCGTGTGCATGTTGCCCTCGTCCGGCGCCATCGCGCCGAGTCCCAGCGAGGCGAGCTGGCTGACGCCGCATTCCTGGTGCACCAGCGCCATCGAGACCTGGCCGAGGCCGAGGCCGCCCCACTCGGCCGGCAGGTGCGGGGCCCAGATCCCGCGTGCCCGCGCGCGCTCGCGCAGCGACTCGACCAGCTCCCAGCGTCCCGCGAGCTGGCCGGCGTGGTCGACCTGCGCGTCGGCCGGCAGCACGTCGTCGCGCACGAATGCGCGGACGCGCTCGACGAGCTGCTGCTGCTCCGGTGTGACGGCGAAGCTGATCATCGCTCTCCTCCTGTGCAGTGGGGTGTCCAAAGATATTGCACAACCGTGCAATGCCATGTTATGGTCGTCCAATGGAGGAGAGCAGCGACCGGCACGGGTCGCTGACGCAGGAGAGACCGGCGCCGTCGGCCCGGTCGCCCCTGTCGTCACTGACCCGTTCGCCCGCAATCGGCATCGTCATCGCGACCGCGATCCTGTTCGCGATCAGTCCGCTGCTGGCGGCGGACAGCCTCGACCGCACGTCCCTGCTGACGATGCTGCCGTTCGCGGCGGTGCTCGCGATCGCCGCGCTCGGGCAGACCCTTGTGATCCAGCAGGGCGGCATCGACCTGTCGGTCGCCGGCTCGATCTCGCTGGCGTCGGTGATCGTCACCGTCCACGCCGGCGGCGACGACGGGCGAATCGTCTCCGCGCTCCTGCTCGTGCTCGCCGCCGCGCTCGCGGTCGGGCTGCTCAACGGCGCGCTCGTCAGCTTCCTCGGGATCCCGCCGATCGTCGCCACGCTCGGCGTCAACTCGCTGCTGCTCGGCGTCGTCCAGCAGATCTCCGGCGGCTCGACCGGCGCGGCCCCCGACGGGCTGACCGACGTCGCGCTCGATCGCACGCTCGGGATTCCCAACACCGTTCTGATCGCGCTGCCGCTGATCGTCGCCGTCTACCTCGTCGTCAAGAAGACGGTCGTCGGACGGCGCTTCGAAGCGGTCGGCGTCAGCCCCCGCGGCTCCCGCGCGGCCGGCATCGCGGTGCCGCGTCACCGCTTCGCCGCATACGTCGCCGCCTCGCTCGCGTACGCGCTCGCGGGCGTGATGCTCGCCGGGTACGTCAAGACGCCCGGCATCAGCGGAGGCGACGCCTACCTGCTGCAGTCGGTCGCGGCCGTCGTGCTCGGCGGCACGGCCCTCACGGGCGGCCGCGGCAACGTCGTCGCGAGCGCGCTCGGCGCCCTCTTCCTCAGCCAGCTCAACCAGCTGGTCCTCTCGATGGGCGCACCCACCGCCGTGCAGTACCTCATCAGCGGCGCGATCATCGCCGCCGGCGTCGGCCTGCGCCGCGTCCCGCTCCGCCGGCGCCGCCCCGCGGCCACGCGGTCGGGCGCGGACGCCGCCGGCCCGACGCCCGCGGTCGCCGCCGCGACCTCGACCCCCCCAAGGAGGAGTGCAAGGTGACCAAGACGCGTGTCGTCACGACCGCGGCGATCGCGCTGCTGCTGGCGCTGCTGGCCGGCTGCGGCTCGTCGACCGGCGGCTCGGGCGGAGGCGGCGGCTCGACCGCCGGCTCCGGCTCGACCACCGGAGACGGCGGCTCAGCCGCCGTCGGCAAGCAGGGAACGCCCGATCAGCTGAGCCCGATCACCGACTTCTGCGGTGACAGACCGATCACCGTCGGCGTCGCGTTCGGCTTCGCCGGGAACACCTGGTACAACGTCGCCAAGAAGGAGTTCGAGGCGGCCGCGGCCGAATGCCCGAACATCGAGAAGGTCCTCTACGCCGACGGTCAGAACAACGCGCAGAAGGCGATCTCCGACATCCAGAGCCTCGTCGCGCAGGGCGTCGACGCGCTCGTCGTCTTCCCGAACGTCAACTCGAAGGCGATGCTGCCGGCGATCCGCGCGGCGACCCAGCGCGGCGTCAAGGTCGTCCCGACGGTCGCGAACCCGGGCGGGACGGCGGGCAAGGACTACGTCGACTTCGTCGGGCAGAGCTCGGTCAACGACGGCAGACAGATGGCCCAGTTCGTCGTCCGCGCGCTCAGAGGCAGAGGCAACGTCGTCTTCCTCGGCGGCACGCCCGGCAACACGCAGAGCGCCGAGGAGTTCGAGGGCGCGAAGGCCGTCTTCGACGAGGAGCCCGGCATCAGAGTGCTCGGCGACCGCGTCGTCGACACCAACTGGGACGTCGCGCAGTACCCGAGAATCGTCGGCGGCCTGCTGACCAAGTACGGCGACATCGACGCCGTCATGTCCGACTACGGCTCCGGTGCCGCCGCCGGCATGCGCGCCTTCCTCAGCGCCGGCAAGCCGCTGCCCGTCTTCACCGGCAGCGACGGCAACGAGTTCTCGTGCATGTACGAGAGAAACAAGAGAACGAGCCCCGAGATGGAGATCGGCTCGATGTCCTCGCGCCCGTGGATCACGCGCGTGGCACTGGCGAAGGCGATCGCGGCGGCGCAGGAGGTCCCCAACGACGATCCGTCGCTGCTGGACATCCCGCTCAACGACGACTCGCTCGCGGGCGGCGAGCAGGCGCCCAGATGCGACCCGAGACTCCCGCCGGACTTCTTCTGGTCCTCGAGACTCCCGGTCGAGGAGCAGCTGGAGGCGTTCAACTGATGAGCGCGCCGATGGCCATGCGCCTGGAGGGGATCACGAAGCGCTTCCCCGGCGTCGTCGCCCTCGACGGCGTCAGCTTCGAGCTGGCGCCCGGCGAGGTCCACGCGGTCGTCGGCGAGAACGGCGCGGGCAAGTCGACGCTGATGGCGATCGCCGCCGGCGCGCAACGGCCCGACGAGGGCAGCGTCGAGATCGCCGGCGTGCGGCTCGACGAGCCCTCGCCGGCGCTCGCCGCGCAGGCCGGGCTGGCGGTCGTCTACCAGCACCCGGCGCTGCTGCCTGACCTGACCGTCGCGGAGAACCTCGCCTTCGCGATGCCGAAGGGCCACCGTCCGCCCCTGCGGCGGGCGGCTGCCTTCGCGCGCGAGAAGCTCGCCGCGATGGAGGCCGAGATCGACCCGCTGCGGCGCGTCGGCGACCTGTCGGTGACCGAGCGTCACCTCGTCGAGCTGTCGAAGGCGCTCGCGCTGAGACCGCGGGCGCTGATCCTCGACGAGCCGACGGAGCCGCTGCGCGCGCACGAGGTCGAGCTGCTGTTCGAGAAGGTCCGCGAGCTGGCCGCGGCCGGCACCGGCATCGTCTACATCAGCCACCGCCTGCAAGAGGTGAAGGCGATCTCCGACCGCCTCACCGTCCTGCGCGACGGTCGCACGCGCGGCACCTTCGTCGCCGACGACGTCGAAGAGGACGAGATCGTCGCGCTGATCGTCGGCGGCGACCTGGAGGCCGCCTTCCCCGAGCGCGAGCCGGTCCCCGACGCGGCGCCGGTCGCGCTGTCGCTGCGCGGCTTCTCGGGCTCGCCGAGCTTCGAGGACGTCGACCTGCAGGTCCGCCGCGGCGAGGTGATCGGCCTCGCGGGCGTCGACGGCAACGGGCAGCACGAGTTCATCCGCGCGCTCGCCGGCCTGCATCCGTCCAGCGGCGAGATCGAGCTCGGCGGCGAGCGGGCCGACGTGCGCGGCCCGGTGCGGGCGGCGAGCGGAGGGATCGCCTACGTCTCCGACGACCGCCATGGCGAGGGGCTGCTGATGCCCCTGTCGGTGCGCGAGAACGCCGCCGTCGCGGCGCTGACGCGCTTCGCCCCGGCCGGCTTCGTGCAGCGCGCGCGGGAGCGCGTCGCGGTGCAGGAGCAGACGCGCGCGCTCGACGTCCGCGCCGCCTCGCTGGAGACGCCGGTGCAGTCGCTCTCCGGCGGCAACCAGCAGAAGGTCGCGCTCGCGCGGGCGCTGCTGACGCGGCCGCGGCTGCTGCTCGCCGACCAGCCGACCAACGGCGTCGACGTCGGCGCGCGGGCGCAGATCTACGCGATCCTGCGCGACGCCGCGCGCGACGGCACACCGGTCGTGGTGCGCTCCTCGGACGCGCTCGAGCTGGCCGGCTTGTGCGACCGCGTGCTGATCTTCTCGCGCGGTCACGTGGTGCGCGAGCTGAGCGGGGCGCAGCTGAGCGAGGACGCGATCACCGGCGCGGCGCTGCGCTCCACCTCCCAGCGCCGGCACGCGCAGCGCGCCGCCGCCGGCGCGCGCAGCGAGCGCACGCGGCGGTTCCTCTCGGGCGACTACGCGCCGAGCGTCGTGCTCGCCCTGCTGACGATCGCGCTGCTGGTCGTGACCGGGATGAAGGACGACGCCTACCTGTCGAGCATCTCGCTGTCGGGGATGCTGACGCTGCTGACCGTGCTCGCGTTCATCGCGCTCGGCCAGCAGATGGCGATGCTGATCGGCGGGATCGACCTGTCGGTCGGGCCGCTGGCCGGCTTCGCCGTCGTCGTCGGCTCGTTCTTCGTGACCGAGGGCGTCGGCGCCGGCGGCACGCTGCTCGGCTTCGCCGCGATGTTCGGCGCTTGCGCAGCGGTCGGCGTCGTGAACTTCGCGCTCGCGCGCTGGATCGGCATGTCGCCCGTGATCGCGACGTTGGTCACGTTCACGATGCTGCAGGGGCTCGGGCTGCTGCTGCGCGAGACGCCCGACGGCGTGATCGACACGGGCGTCGCGACGGCGCTGGGGACGACGGTCGGGTTCGTCCCGATCGCCTTCCTCGTCGCGGTCGGGCTGGCGCTGCTGCTCGAGTACGGCCTGCGGCGCACGCGCCTGGGCTTGGAGCTGCGGGCGGTCGGCTCCGACGCGGAGGCCGCGCACGCGCTCGGCGCGCGCGTGGAGCGGATGAACCTGCTCGCCTACGCCGGCTGCTCGTCGCTGACCTTCCTCGGCGCGCTCCTGCTGATGGCGCAGGTGGGGATCGGCGACTCGACCGCCGGCAGCACGTTCACGCTCTCCAGCATCACCGCGGTGGTGCTCGGCGGCGCCTCGATCTTCGGCGGTCGCGGCTCGTTCCTCGGCGCGCTGCTGGGCGCCGTGCTCGTGCAGTGCGCGACGACGGCGACGACCTTCCTCGGTCTCACGCCGCCGTGGGTCTACTGGCTCATCGGCCTGCTGACGCTGGTTGCGGCCGGGACCTTCTCGGTCGCCCGCCGACGCGCCGCGGCAACGGCTCCGGCGGCGGTCTGAGGACGCCGTGCGAGATCCGGAACCGAACCCCGTCCCATCCAAGAGGAGGCAGAGAGAGATGCAGTTGATCGGTCACTCCGCAGTCGTCACCGGCGGCGCGCAGGGCATCGGCCTCGCGATCGCGCGGCGGCTGCTTGACGAGGGCGCGAGCGTGCTGCTCGTCGACCTCAACGGCGACGGCGTGGAGGCCGCCGCGCAGCAGCTCGGCGCCGCGGCGGGCGCCAGCGGTCGCGTCGCGGCGTTCGCCGGCAGCGTCGCGGAGGAAGCCGACATGGAGGCGGCGCTCGACGCGGCGAGCGAGCGCTTCGGCGTCCCGCAGATCATCGCCAACAACGCCGGCTGGGCGAGCATGGCCCCGATCGTCGACCTGCCCGTCGACGACTGGGACCGCATCTTCGCGGTCTGCACGAAGGGCGTCTTCCTCGGCACGAAGGTCTTCGCGCGGCGCGCGATCGACGCCGGTCTGCCGGGCGCGATCGTCAACACCTCGTCGCTCAACGCGACGGCGGCGACCGAGGGCCTCGCCGCCTACTGCGCGGCGAAGGCGGCGGTCAGCCAGTTCACGAAGGTCGCGGCGCTGGAGTTCGCCCCGCACGGGATCCGCGTCAACGCGGTCGCGCCCGGCCTCACCCGCACCCCGATGTCGGAGGGCGGCTTCATGGACGGGCGGATGGGCGAGGAGTTCGTCGCCCGCACCCCGCTCGGGCGGCCCGGCGAGCCGCAGGACATCGCCAACGCCGTCGCGCTGCTCGCATCCGCGGATGCCGGCTGGGTGACGGGCGTGACCTTGAACGTCGACGGCGGAGCCCACATGCGTGGGCTCCACAACTACTGGGCGACGATGCAGGCCGAACCGGTGGCCTGAGCCGTGCCCGCTATCTGGACACCTGAAGGGAGCAGCATGCGGCGAGACATCGAGTTCACCAGCGGCGGCGAGACCGTCCGCGGATGGCTCATCCTGCCGGAGGGCGAGGGACCGCACCCGGTCGTCGTCATGGCGGGGGGCTGGTGCTACGTGAAGGAGCTGGTGCAACCGCACTACGCGGAGCACCTCGTCAACGCCGGCATGGCGGCGCTGATCTTCGACTACCGCCACCTGGGGTCGAGCGACGGGCTGCCGCGCCAGCACATCGACCCCAACAGACAGATCGAGGACTACAAGAACGCGATCACGTTCGCGACCAAGCAGCCGGAGCTCGATCCCGAGCGGCTCGCGATCTGGGGCATCTCCTACAGCGGCGGCCACGTGCTGGTCGTCGGCGCGACCGACCGCCGCGTCAGAGCGATCGTGTCGAACATCCCGGTCGTCGACGGCTGGGAGAACATGCGCCGCGTGCACGGCACGGTCGGCTTCCGCAAGCTGCGCGAGGCGATCGAGAGCGATCGCGTCAAGCGCTTCGAGACCGGCGAGCACGGCACGATCGCGATGTCGACGACGAGGGTCGGCGAGGAGGTCTGCACCTGGCCGTTCCCGGAGACGTACGAGGCCTTCAACGACCTGAAGGCCAACGAGGCGCCCGCGCACGAGCACTGGAACACGACCGAGTCGACCGAGCTGCTGCTGTCCTACTCGGTCTTCCCGTACCTGTCGCGGATCCTCGACACGCCGACGCTGATGGTCGTCGCCGACGACGACGACCTGACGCTGTGGGACAAGGAGATCGAGGCGTACAACCAGCTCGCGACGGCCGAGAAGGAGCTGTTCGTCGTGCCGCAGACCAAGCACATGACGCTCTATTCGGAGCGCAGCGCGCTCGACATCCCGGCCGCGAAGACCGCCGAGTGGCTGAGCGCGCGGCTCGTCGGCGCGGCTGAGCCGATCGCGGCGTAGAGCATGCGCGCGCTCGTGTTCCAGCGGCCGCACGAGGCCGTCGTCGTGGAGGACCGCGAGGCGCCCGCGATCGGGCCGGACGAGGTGCTCGTCCGGCTCGAGCGCCTCGGCGTCTGCCACTCCGACTTCGAGCTGCTCGAAGGCCGCTACATCATCCCCGTCACCTACCCGATCGTCCCCGGCCACGAGTGGGCCGGGGAGGTCGTGGAGACGGGGCCGGACGTGCGCGGGCTCGCACCCGGCGACCGCGTCGTCGGCGAGAGCGTGATCGGGGAGGACCACTTCGGCTTCTCGATCAGCGGCGCCGGAGCGGAGTACTTCAAGGCGCGACCGGAATGGCTGCACAAGCTGCCCGCCGGGCTGACGTGGGAGCAGGGCGCGCTCGTCGAGCCGTTCTCCGTCGCCTACCAGGCGACGAAGAGCGCCGGCGGCGTCGACGCCAGCGACCGCGTGGTGGTGCTCGGGGGCGGGCCGATCGGTCTGCTGTGCGTCGCCGCCTGCGCGGCGCAGGGTGCGACCGTCGACCTCGTCGAGCCGCAGCCGGCGCGCCGTGCGGCCGGGGAGCGGCTCGGCGCGCGGCGCGCGATCGATCCGCGTGGCGGCGGGCTCGCGGAGTGGGTCGCGGAGGGCACCGCCGGGCGCGGCTTCGAGGTCGTGATCGAGGCCTCCGGCGCGGCGCCGGCGCTCGCCTCGGCGTACGCGCTGGCCGCGCAGGGCGGCCGTGTCGTCCACGTCGGCATCAACGTGACGGACAGCCCCGCGGTCGAGCTGGGGCTGATCCAGCGCAAGGGGCTGCGCGTCGCGGGCGTGATCGGCGCGCCCGGGATCTGGCCCGAGACGATTCGCTTCCTGGCGGCGTCGGGGCTCGACCTGGCCCCGGTCGTGACGGAGGTGCTGCCGCTGGAGCGGGCGCTGGAGGCGCTCGACGCCGCGCGCGACACCGCCAACCACGTCAAGGTC
The DNA here is from genome assembly GCF_033542075.1 of Conexibacter stalactiti. Lineage (NCBI taxonomy): Bacteria > Bacillati > Actinomycetota > Thermoleophilia > Solirubrobacterales > Conexibacteraceae > Conexibacter > Conexibacter stalactiti. The sequence continues at coordinate 27,607 of NZ_JAWSTH010000058.1, read as the reverse complement.
CAGATCGCGACGGCCGCCTGAGCGATGGCGGTCGCGGTGACACGGCGCTCGCCGCAGGCGCGGCGCTACACGGCGGAGGGCTTGTGGGAGGGCCGCCTGCTCGACGCGCTCGTGCGCGAGGGCGCGGCGGCCTGGCCCACGCGCGTCGCGCTCGTCGACGGCGAGCGCCGTGTCACGTACGGCGAGCTGGCGCGGCTGGTCGAGCAGGCGGCCGGCGCGCTGCACGCGCTCGGCGTGCAGCGCGGCGACGTCGTCTCCTTCCAGCTGCCGAACTGGCTGGAGGCCGCCGTCGTCCATCATGCGACGCTGCGGCTGGGCGCGGTCTCGAACGCGATCGTGCCGATCTACCGCGCGCGCGAGGTGCGCTTCATCGCGCGCCAGTCGCGCGCGAAGGTGCTCGTCGTCCCGGGCGTCTTCCGCGGCTTCGACCATGCCGCGATGGCGGCCGCGCTGCGCGACGAGCTCGACACGCTCGAGCACGTCGTCGTCGTGCGCGGCGAGGCGCCGGCCGGGACCGTCACCTACGCCGACTCGCTCGGTGCGAGCGGTCGCGGGGGTGCCGTCGCGGCCGCGCCGCCGATCGCGCACGCGCCCTCCGATCCCGCGCTGCTGCTCTACACCTCCGGCACCGAAGCCGATCCGAAGGGCGTCCTGCACACGCACGAGACGGCGCTCTACGAGAGCCGCTCGATCGCGCGGCTGTACGCGCTCGACGCGCGTGACCGCGTCCTGATGCCCTCGCCGGTGACGCACGTGACGGGGCTCGTCTATGGCCTCCAGCTGCCGTTCCTGCTCGGCACGCGCGTCGTGCTGCAGGACGTCTGGGACGCGGAGCGCGCGCTGCAGCTGATCGAGCGCGAGCGCTGCAGCGTCGTGATCGGCGCGACGCCGTTCCTGCACGGGCTCGCCGGCTCGCCGTCGCTGCCGCGGCGCGACCTCTCGTCGTTGCGCGTCTTCGGCTGCGGCGGCGCCGACGTGCCGCCGGAGCTGATCCGCAGCGCCAGCCGCACGCTCGGGATCCGCGCCTCGCGGCTGTACGGCTCGACCGAGTGCCCGGCCGTGACCGGCAGCGCGATCGACGCGCCCGAGCACTGCCACGCCGACACCGACGGGCGGCCGATCGGCGGCGGCGAGGCGCGCGTCGTCGACGAGCAGGGGAGACCGGTCGGGGCCGGGGTGCGCGGCCTGCTGCAGGTGCGCGGGCCGGAGCTGTGCCTCGGCTACCTCGACCCGGCGCTCAACGCGGCCGCGTTCGACCGCGACGGCTGGTTCCGCACCGGCGACGTCGCGGTGATCGACGACGAGGGCTGCGTGCGGATCGCCGGGCGTGCGAAGGACGTCATCGTGCGCGGCGGCGAGAACATCAGCGCCAAGGAGGTCGAGGACCTGCTGTTCGAGCATCCCGCGGTGCGCGAGGTCGCGGTCGTCGGCTACCCCGACGCGGTCCTCGGCGAGCGCGCCTGCGCGGTCGTCGTCGCCGACGGCGAGCTGACGCTGCCGGAGCTGGTCGCCTTCCTGCGCGCCCGTGAGGTCGCCAACCAGAAGCTGCCCGAGCGGCTCGAGCTGGTCGCGGAACTGCCGAAGACGTCGAGCGGCAAGGTGCAGAAGTTCCGTCTCCGCGAGGCGCTCGCATGAGCGCCGAGCTGCTCGCGGACGTGACGACGATGGCGCGGATCCGCGCCTTCGAGGAGCGCGTCGCGCGCGCCTTCCGCGACGGGCGCATTCCCGGCTTCGTGCACGTCTCGATCGGCCAGGAGGCGGTCGCGGCCGGCATCTGCGGGGCGCTCGAGCGGCGCGACATGATCACGACGACCCATCGCGGCCACGGTCACTGCCTCGCGAAGGGGGCGGACGCCGGCGCGATGATGGCCGAGCTGTTCGGCCGGGCGACCGGCACCTGCGGCGGCAAGGGCGGCTCGATGCACATCGCCGACCCGTCCGTCGGCGTGCTCGGCGCCAACGGGATCGTCGGCGCCGGGATCCCGATCGCGGTCGGGGCCGCGCTGGCCGCCAAGCTGCGCCGCAGCGGCGCGATCGCGGTCGCGTTCGCGGGCGAGGGGACGGTCCATTCGGGCGCCTTCCACGAGGCGTTGACGCTCGCGGTGCTGTGGGAGGCGCCGGTCGTCTTCGTGATCGAGAACAACCGCTTCGCCGAGTTCACCGACAGCGAGGCGATGTGGCGCGGCGCGCCGCTGCTGGAGCGGGCGCTCGGCTACGGCCTCGCGGCCGCCGAGCGGGTCGACGGCAACGACGCGGTCGCCGTGCGCGGCGCGGCGGCGGAGGCGGTCGCGGCGACGCGCGCCGGCGGCGGCCCGCGGCTGCTGGAGGCGATGACCTACCGCCACCACGGGCACTACGAAGGCGATCCGGCCGCCTACCGCGACGAGGCCGAGACGGCCGCGTGGCTGGAACGCGACCCGTTGGAGGTCGCGCGCCGGGCGCTGCGCGAGCGCGGCGAGGAGGGTGCGCTCGACGCCGCCCGCGCCGCCGCGGAGGAGGAGATGGACGCGGCCGTCGCCGCGGCGCTGGCCGCCCCGCCGCCGCCGCTGGAGAGCGCGCTGGAGCACGTCGGTGGGTGACAGGGAGGCGACGCGCCCGCCGCGCTACGTCGAGGCCGTCGCACGGGCGCTCGGGGACGAGCTGGCGGCCGACGACGACGTCGTCGTGCTCGGCGTCGACGTCGGTGCGGCCGGCGGCGCCTACGGCGCCACGCGCGGGCTGCACGAGCGCTTCGGGCCCGCGCGCGTGATCGACACCCCGATCGCCGAGGCCGGCGTGCTCGGGGCGGCCGTCGGTGCCGCGATGGCGGGGCTGCGCCCGGTCGTCGAGATCATGTACATGGACTTCCTGACCGTCTGCCTCGACCCGATCGTCAACCAGGCGGCGAAGCTGCCGTACATGACCGCGGGCGGCGTGCGGATGCCGATCGTCTTCCGCACGCAGACGGGCGGCGGCCGCTCCAGCGGCGCCCAGCACTCGCAGAGCCTCGAAGCCGTGCTCGCGCACGTGCCGGGGCTGAAGGTCTTCCTGCCGGGCGACGCGCGCGACGCCTACGACCTGCTGCGCGCCGCCGTGCGCGACGACGGCCCTGTGGTCGTCGTCGAGAACCGCCGCCTGTACAACCGCCGCGCCGAGGACTTCGACAGCCGCGCGCCACTGCCGCCCGGGCGCGCGCGGATCGTGCGCGCGGGCACGGCGGCGACTGTCGTCGCGTGGGGGCGGATGGTCGACGAGGTCGTGCGCGCCTGCGCCGATGACGGACCGCTTGCCGGCGTCGACCTCGAGTTGGTCGACCTGCGTACGCTCGTCCCGCTCGACCTCGAGACGGTCGTGCAGAGCGTGCTGAAGACCGGTCGCGCGCTGGTCGTGCACGAGGCCGTCACGGCCTTCGGGCCCGGCGCCGAGATCGCCGCCCGCATCGACGAGCGGCTGCGCTACGACGTGGAGGGGCCGATCCGCCGGCTCGGCGCGCTCGCGAGCCCGGTCCCGTACGCCCCGCAGCTCGAAGCGGCGGTGCTGCCGGACGCGGACGGGATCGCGGCCGCGGTGCGCGCCCTGCTGGAGGGCTGAGCGGGCCGCGGCCGTCCGCTAGTCGAAGCTCTGATCGGCCATGCGCGGGTCGTTGCGCCGCCGCACGACCAGCCAGACCGAGCGGCTCGGCTCGTCGCCGAGCGTCCAGAAGCGGTGCGGCTCCATCGAGTCGAACGAGATCGAGTCGCCGGGGCCGAGCTCGAAGCTGCGGAAGCCGATGCGGATGCCGAGCCGCCCTTCGAGGATCAGGCCGTACTCGTAGCCGCCGTGCCGCATCAGGTTGTCCTCGGGGCACGACTCCGCGCCGACCTCGTAGGTCACGTAGAGGAAGTCGACGGCGGCGTCGTCGTGAGCGGTGAGTCGCTCCCATCTGACGCCGGGCAGGTTGACCGAGGAGCGCGAGTCGACGCGCTGGACCGGGTCGTCGCGCTCGTGGCCGAGCGGCGCATCGACGAGCGCATGCGCGCGCAGCAGGGCCCCTTCGACCGCGCCGTCGCCGCCGTCGCCGGCGCGCTGCACGACCGGTTCGCGGCCGCCGACGACGGCGCCGCCGGAGCCCGCGCTCGCGCCGCCCGCGAGCGCCGCGTCTCCGCCGCCCTCGCGCATCAGCTCGTCGACGGACAGTCCGAGCTCGTCGACGATCTGGTAGAGCGTGCCGATCGACGGATTCGCCTTGCCCAGCTCGATCGCCGAGATGAGGCTGGGGGAGACGCCGATGCGGCGGGCGAGCTCGCGCACGCCGACGCCGCGCGCCTCGCGGTCGCGCCGCAGCCGCGCGCCGACGTCTCGCAGCGCGACATGGGTTGCGTCGGCCGGCGGGCCCTCCTCGGTCTTGCGCGGTGGCGGCATCTTGGATCCCCTGGGATTGTGCAATCGAGATCGACGTTCGACGAAGAATCTCCGTCGGCGTCGCGGGCAAGTGTACAATGCGGCTGGACGAGATGCGAGGGGTGAACGTCGCCCCCGACCGAGGAGAGAAGATGCGATTCGAGGGCAAGGCCGCGCTCATCACGGGCGCGGGCTCCGGCATGGGCCGAGCGATGGCGCGCGCCTTCCAGCGCGAGGGCGCACAGGTCGTGGCGGTCGACGTGCGCGCTGAGGCGGCGGAGCAGACCGTCGCGGCGATGTCCGCCGAGAGGGGTGGACGCGACAGCTTCGCGCTCGCCGTCGACGTGACCGACGGCGCGGCGGTCGACGCCGCCGTCGAGCAGGCGATCGCGCGCACCGGCGGCCTCGACGTGCTCTGCAACAACGCCGGCGTGCTCGACGGCTACGCGCCCGCGCACGAGACCTCGCTCGACCTCTGGCAGCGGGTGCTGTCGGTCAACTTGACCGGCCCGTTCCTGCTCGCGCGTCGCATCGCACCGCACATGGCCGAGCGCGGCGGCGGCGCGATCGTCAACACCGCCTCGATCTCGTCGTTCGTCGCCGGCGGCGGCGGCGCCGCGTACACCGCTTCCAAGCACGGGCTGCTGGGGCTGACGAAGCAGCTCGCGTTCGACTACGGCCGCGACGGCGTGCGCGTCAACGCGATCTGCCCGGGCGCCGTCGCGACCGAGATGACCGCCTCGCTGCGCGTGCCCTCGGAGGCCAACGCGCACGTCGACGCGCAGATCGCCGCCACGCCGGCCGGCCGCTGGGCGGAGCCCGAGGAGATCGCCAACCTCGCGCTCTACCTCGCGAGCGCCGAGGCGTCGTTCATCCACGGGACCCCGGTCCTGATCGATGGAGGTTGGACGCTGTCCTGAGCGAGCGCCCGCGCGGCGCGAGTTCGGCGTCGATGGAACTGTTCGCGGCGGGGGCGTTCTACACTGCACGCGAATGGCGCGCCGGGTCACCTTCAGCCGCAATCTGACGCTCTCGCTGTCGCGCTCGTGCCAGTGCTACTGCAAGTACTGCGCGTTCTCGACCCACCAGGCGCATCTGCACACGCCCGACGAGGTCGAGGCGATCATCGACGGAGCGGCGCGGCGCAACGTCAAGGAGCTGCTCGTCCTGACCGGCGAGAAGCCGGAGGTCAACCCGCTCGTCGCCAGAAGACTGGTCGAGTACGGCCACGAGGACTTCACCGCCTACGTCGTGTGGGCCTGCGAGCGAGCGCTGGAGCGCGGCCTGCTGCCGCACACCAACCTTGGCGTGCTCGACCGCAGAGACCTCGGCCGCCTGCGCGAGGTGACCGCCTCCCAGGGGCTGATGCTGGAGTCGATCTCCGAGCGGCTGATGGAGACCGTCCACGCCGGCTCGCCGACGAAGCATCCGCAGGTGCGCCTGCAGACGATCAAGGACGCCGGCGCGCTCAGAATCCCCTTCACCAGCGGCATCCTCGTCGGCATCGGCGAGACGGAGGAGGAACGCGTCGCGTCGCTGGAGGCGCTCGCGGCGGTCCACGCCGAGTACGGCCACATCCAGGAGATCATCCTCCAGAACTTCGTCCCGCACGATCGCTACTACGGCAGAGACGTCGGCGCGATCGCGGACGAGTCGGCACGCGCGTACTGGCGCACCGGCGTCGCCGACGGCCGCCCCGAGCTGCCGCTGCCGAGCTGGGCGACCCCGGTCACCGTCGCGGACATGAAGCGGCTCGTGCAGGAGACCCGCCGGCTGATGCCCGACGTCGGCATCCAGATCCCGCCGAACCTCGCCGACTGGTGGGACGAGCTGCTGGCGGCCGGCGCGACCGACCTCGGCGGTCTCTCCGCCAACGGCGACCACATCAGCCCCGAGCATCCCTTCCCGAGCCCGCATCAGGTCCGCAAGAGACTGCAGAGAGACGGGATCGCGCTGACCGAGCGGCTCTGCGTCTACCCGCAGTACATCGACCAGGAGTGGATGTCGCAGGGCGTCCTCGACGTCGTGAAGCTGAAGTACTGGAGCTTCATCCCCAGGCGCGGTTCCGGCCGTACGGATCCGCCGTTCGCGATCAACAGAGAGCTCGTCGGGCCTGCGATCGAGAAGGGCCGCGACGGCAAGGCGCTGAGCGAGCACGAGCTGACGGCGCTGTTCGCCGAGACGCGCCCGGAGGCGGTGCAGGAGATCCGCGAGGCGGCCGACGAGCTGCGTGCCGAGCTGGCCGGCGATCTCGTCACGTTCGTCGTCAACCGCAACATCAACATCTCCAACGTCTGCACCGTCGGCTGCGCCTTCTGCGGCTTCGGCCAGGGCAGACGCTCGCCCGACGCCTACCAGCACGACGAGGCCGAGTTCGTGCAGCGGATCCACGACGCGCTCGACTACGGCGCGACCGAGCTGTGCATCCAGTCGGGGATCCACCCGGACTGGGAGTTCGACGAGTACCTCAGATGGCTGCGGGTCGCCAAGCGCGTCGCGCCCGAGATCCATCTGCACGCCTACTCGCCGATGGAGATCGCGCACATGCAGGACATCTCCGGCGGGCTGCCGCTGAGCGAGATCTTCGCCCGTCTGCGTGACGCCGGCCTCGGCTCCACGCCGGGCACGGCCGCGGAGGTGCTGCATGACGGCGTGCGGGAGCGGATCAGCCCGAACAAGCTGCCGGTCGCGCGCTGGGTCGAGGTGATCGAGGCCAGCCACAACGCCGGCCTGCGCTCCACCAGCACGGTGATGTTCGGCCACATCGAGGAGCCGTGGGAGCTGGCCGAGCACATGCGCGTGATCCGCGAGCTGCAGGAGCGGACCGGCGGCATCACGGAGTTCGTGCCGCTCTCCTTCATCCCCTTCCAGACGCTGCTCGGCCGCACCCACGGCGTCGAGGAGATCTCCCGCGAGGACAACCTCAAGCACACGGCCGTCTTCCGGCTCGCGCTCGGGCGGACGATCCGCAACGTGCAGGCGAGCTGGGTCAAGATGGGGCTGGAGTCGGCGACCGAGGCGCTGCGCTGGGGCGTCAACGACCTCGGCGGGACGCTGATGGAGGAGTCGATCAGCCGCCTCGCCGGCAGCCAGCACGGCACCAAGCTCGACCCCGATCAGCTCGTCGCCGCCGCCCACGCCGCCGGCCGCCCGGCCGCCGAGCGCACCACGCTCTACGAGCTGCGGCGGCGCTACGAGATCCCCGCCGCGGCGTAGTCCCCCCGAAACGGGGGGTAATAGCCGCGCGCCGGGTTCCCTGCCTGGCGAACGGGGAGGAACCTCGCACGCATGCCGTGTGAGACCGCCCACTTCTACCCGGCTGACAGCGGCGCCCTGGTGGCGGCCGCGCTCGCCTGCCCGGTCTGCCTCTCCTCGGCCGTACGGTGGTCGCTCGACGGCGGGCGGTACGATCGTCGTGCGCGCTGCGCCTGCACGACATGTGGTCACGAGCGTGACGTCTTCCTCACGCCCGAGCAGGCGCTGCGCCTTTCGCTGCATCGCACATGCCCGCTCGACCTGACGTTCCACTCGCCCGACCTGCTGACAGCGTTCTGAGCGGCGAGTCGCCCCTGCCTCCGCGGCCCTCCCATGAGCCGAGCATGTTCGGCGGCGTCGAGCCGCTGGAGGTGTTCGTCGACCTGCTCTCCGAGATCGAGAGCGACACCACGTCGAGCGAGTTCTACCACCGCATCTGCGAGGCGATCTGCCGCCTGACGACGATGCGGCGGGCGGCGATCTTCCTCTACGACGCGGGCCGGATGCGCGTCCGCGCCGTCGGCTCGCACGGGATCTCCTTCACGCGCCTGGCGAAGCTGCGCCCGACGCTGCACGACGCGCCGATCGCCCAGCGCGCGCTGCTGGAGGACCGCGTGATCGTCGTCAAGTCCGACGCGATCGACAGAGAGGTCCCGCCCGACTACGCGCAGCTGCTCGGCATCACCGCGCTCGTCTGCACGCCGCTGGCCGCCGCCGGCCACCGCTACGGCGTGATCGTCGCCGACCGCGGCGCCGGCGACTTCGAGCTGGGCGACGGCGAGCGCCATCTGATGTGGACGCTCGGCAAGACCGCCGCGCTCGCCGCCACGGCGCGCAACGCGACCCGTCAGCAGGAGCGCACCCGCCGCCTCGGCGAGCGGATCGACCTCGCGCGCGAGATCCACGAGCGCGTGATGCAGCGCCTGTTCGGCGTCTCGCTCGTGCTCTCGACCGAAGCGGACCTCAGCCCCGAGCTGCGCGAGCGCTGCCGCACCGAGATGGGCGAGGCGCTCGCCGACCTGCGCTCGGCGCTGGAGCGGCCGCTGGCGCCGATGGCGTACGAGACCGGCACGACGCTGAGAGCCGAGCTGGAGCGCCACGCGCGCGAGAGCAACCTGCCGATCGTGCTGTCGTGGGACGAGGGCGTCGAGGTGCCGCGCAGACTCGAGGGGCTCGCCCAGTCGGTCCTCGGCGAGGCGCTGCGCAACGTCAAGAAGCACGCCGATCCGTCGCGCGTCTCGGTCGCCGTCCGGCGCGCCGAGGACACTTTCACGCTGGAAGTCCGCAACGACGGGATCACCGGCGGGATCGCCGCCGGCGTCGGCGGCAGCGGCGGCATGGGGCTGCGGCTGGCGGCCTTCGAGGCGCTGCAGCACAACGGCTTCGTCGAGTTCGGCCCGGAGAAGGCGGCGCAGCCGCCCGGTTGGCGGGTTCGGCTCGTGGTGCCCGTGGAGGAGACGGAAGAGGGATGAACAGCCTGCCGACCACGCCGATCGAATCCGAGCGCCGCCTGCGCGTGCTCGTCGTCGACGATCACGACGTCGTCCACTGGGGCTTCCGCCTGCTGCTCGGCGAGCAGTCGTGGGTCGAGCGCTGCGTCGCCGCCAGAAACGCCAGGGAGGCGCTGGAGCTGACGAAGCGCTACCGCCCGCACGTCGCGCTCGTCGACCTGTTCGTCGGCGACGAGTCGGGCGCTGACATCTGCGAGTCGATCCGCTCCTCCTCGCCGGAGACGCGCGTGCTGCTGATCTCGGGCGCCGGGCGGATCTCGCCGCACGCCGCGAAGGCGGCCGGCGCCTCGGGCTTCGTCTCGAAGGACTGGGGCGCCCACGACGTCGCGATGGCGGTGCGGATGGTCGGGCTCGGGATGACGATGTTCCCGCCGCAGGCCGACCAGCCCTCGACGCTGCTGTCCGAGCGCGAGCGCGAGGTGCTCGACCTGATCTCGACCGGCTCGACCAACCGCGAGATCGCCGAAGCGCTCTACCTCTCGCCGCACACCGTCAAGGAGCACACGAGCGCGCTCTACCGCAAGCTGAAGGCGCGCAATCGCGCCGAGGCCGTGCAGCGCGCGCAGCGCATCGGCCTGCTGGGTTGAGCGGCCGCGCGCCCGGGCCGCCGCCCGCCTCGCGCCGCTACACAAAAGCCCAGCAAAAGTGACACGGGCCCCACGGCGGTCCGTCAGTGCCCCCCCACCCGGGGGGATGGGTCGCAACGAGGGTTGTGGCGGCTCATAACGCGCACAAGGATGCGGCCAGTGAAGACCGCCGTACTGTTTCCGGGCCAAGGCAGCCAGACGCCCGACATGCGCGACCAAGTCGCCGCCCGCCGTCCCGACCTGATCGAGCTGGCGCTCGACGTCGTCGGCGACGATCCCTTCGCCCGCGTCGACGACGGCACGCGCTTCGCCCAGCCGGCGATCTACTGCGCCTCCGTCGTCGCCTGGGAGCGCTTGGCCGAGTCCGGCCTCCAAGCCGAAGTCGTCGCCGGCCACTCGCTCGGCGAGCTGGCCGCGCTCGTCGCCGCCGGCGTGCTGAGCGCCGAGGACGGCCTGCGCGTCGTCGCCACCCGCGGCCGCCTGATGCAGGAGTCGGGCGAGCGCGCCGGGGACGGCTCGATGCTCGCGCTGCTGGGCACCGGCGCCGCCGAGCGCGCCTCGCAGGTCGCCGAGCCGCACGGCCTCACCGTCGCCAACGACAACGCGCCCAACCAGGTCGTGCTGTCGGGCAGCAGAGGCGCCTTCTCCGCGGCGACCGTGACCGCCAAGGGACTCGGCCTCCGTGCCGTCCCGCTGCCGGTCACCGGCGCCTTCCACTCGCCCTTCATGGCCGAGGCGGTGCCGGAGTTCGCCGCGGCGCTCGCCGCCGTCGAGTTCTCCGCCCCCTCGATCGAGGTCGTCAGCTCGATCACGACGGCGCCGTTCGACGACGTCGCCGCGCGCCTCGCCGACGCGCTCACGCAGCCGGTCCGCTGGCGCGAGACGCTGCTGACGCTGCATGCCGGCGGCGCCACCCGCTTCGTCGAGACCGGCCCCGGCAAGGTCCTCACCGGCCTCGTCCGCCGCACCGTCTCCGACGTCGAGGCGGTCACGGCCGAGCAGCTGGAGGCAGCAAGTGCCTGACTCGACCGCGCCCTCCGAGGCCGGCCTCGGGGCGCCGTCGCCGGCGGTCCCGCGCGGCGCCGCGCTGCGCTCGGTCGCGGCCGTGCTGCCGGAGACCGTCGTCCACAACGACGCCGTCGCCGCACGCATCGGCAAGAGCGACGACTGGATCTACACCCGCACCGGAATCCGCGAGCGCCGCGTCGCACGTGACGACGAGCGGTTGTCGGAGTTCGCCGCCGCCGCCGGCCGGCTCGCGCTGGAGCGCGCGGGGATAGACGGCGCTGACCTCGACCTCGTGCTGGTCGCGACGATGACGCAGGACGAGGTCACGCCGAACGCCGCGCCGCTGGTCGCGCACGCGCTCGGCGCCAAGCGCGCCGGCGCGATCGACGTCGGCGCCGCCTGCACCTCGTTCCTCTCCGCCGTCGCGCTCGCCGCGGCGCAGATCGAGACCGGCCGCGCGACGAAGGTGCTCGTGATCGGCGCCGACTTCATCAGCCGCATCACCGACCACGACTCGAAGGCGACCGCGATGCTGTTCGCCGACGGCGCAGGCGCGGTCGTCGTCACGCCGGCCGAGGCCGAGGACGCCGACGAGCTCGGCTCGATCGGGCCGATCCTGTTGAGAGCCGACGGCTCCGCGCCGGAGATCCTCTACGCCACGCACGAGCAGAGAACGCTGCAGATGGACGGCCACGAGACCTTCAAGCACGCCGTCAACCGGATGTCGGAGGTGACGCGCGAGGCGGTCGCCGCGGCCGGGCTGACGCTCGAGGAGATCGACCTGTTCGTCTACCACCAGGCCAACGGCCGGATCGTCCGCGCCGTCGGCGAGCGGCTGGAGCTGGACACGGCGAGAGTCGTCGACTGCATCGAGAAGACGGGCAACATGTCCGCCGCCTCCATACCGTTCGCGCTCGACGCGGCGCGCCGGGACGGCCGCCTGCGGCCGGGCGCGCGGGTGCTGCTGAGCGCCTTTGGCGCCGGCTTCACCTGGGGCGGCGGCGTGATCGAATGGGGAGGAACGCTGTGAGCAGCACCGAGCGCAGAGGCTGCGCCCTCGTGACGGGCGCCTCGCGCGGCATCGGCGCCGCGACGGCGAAGGCGCTGGCCGCTGACGGCTGGCCCGTCGGGGTCGGCTACGTCAACGGCGCGGAGGCCGCCGCGGCCGTCGTCGCGGAGATCGAGGCGGCCGGCGGCCAGGCGCTCGCGCTCGGCGGCGACATCACCGACTCGGCCGTCGCCGACAGCCACTTCAGAGCGCTCGAGGAGCGCTTCGGCACCGTCCTCGTGCTCGTCAACAACGCGGGCCTGCGGCGCGACAACCTCTCGCCGCAGATCAAGGACGACGACTGGGACGCCGTGCTCGACACGAACCTCGGCGCCGCCTTCCGCATGACGCGGCGGGCGATCCCGTCGATGCTGCGCGCGCGCCACGGACGGATCGTGAACATCGCCTCCGTGGTCGGGCTGCGCGCCAACCCCGGCCAGGCGAACTACGCCGCTTCGAAGGCCGGACTCGTCGGAATGACGAAGACGATCGCCGCCGAGGTCGCCCGTCGCGGCGTGACCGTCAACGCGGTCGCGCCGGGACTGATCGAGACCGACATGACTGCCGATCTCGACGGCGAACTTCTGAAGGTCGTGCCGGCGCGCCGGCCCGGGACGCCGGAGGAGGTGGCGGCCTGTGTCCGCTTCCTCGCCTCCGATGACGCGGGCTACGTCACCGGTGCAACCTTGACCGTCGACGGCGGTATGTCCGCCTGACACCTGAACTCGAACACGCAAGAGGAGAACCCATGGCAACTGCTGCAACCCCCGAAGCCGTCGAAGGACGCATCGTCGAGGCGCTCGCCTCGTTCGGCCCCGACGTCGAGCAGGTCACCCGCACGGCGACCTTCGAGGAGCTCGACATCGACTCGCTCGACCTCGTCGAGCTGGCCCAGATCGTCGAGGACGAGTGGGGCGTGGAGCTGAAGGGCGACGACATGAAGTCGCTGAAGACGGTCGGCGACGCGATCGACCTCGTGGTGGCGCGGGCCAGCTGATGAAGAGACGCGTCGTCATCACCGGTGTGGGTGCCGTGACCCCGCTCGGGGTCGGTGCCGAGCCGCTGCTGCGACGCTGGGCGGCCGGCGAGAGCGGCATCGTCGACGGTGAGGGTGCTTCGCGCGACTACGTCGCGAAGGAGCACCTCTCCGTCAAGGAGGCTCGCCGCGCCGACCGCTTCGCGCAGCTTGCGATGGTCGCGAGCGATGAGGCGATCGCGCAGGCGTGGGGCGAGGAGAAGCCCTACGAGACCGAGCGGATCGGCTGCATCCTCGCGACGGGCATCGGCGGCCTCGAGTCGCTCGAAGGCCAGCACGACAACCTGCGCGACAAGGGCGAGAAGGCCGTCTCGCCGCTGTCGGTCCCGCTCTTCATGGTCAACGCCGGCGCCGCGGCGCTGTCGATGCGCCACGACCTGCGCGGCCCGTCGTTCGCGGTCGGCTCGGCCTGCGCGGCCGGCGGCCACGCGATCGGCACGTCACTGCGGATGATCCAGATGGGCGAGGCCGACGCGGTCGTCACCGGCGGCGCCGAGGCGACGCTGACGCCGCTCTCGCGGGCCAGCTTCAAGGCCGCCGGCGCGCTGTCGCCGAGCGGCATCTCGCGCCCGTTCGACAAGGACCGCGACGGCTTCGTGATGGGCGAGGGCGCTGGGATCCTCGTGCTGGAGGACGCCGAGAAGGCGGAGGCGCGCGGCGCCACCGTCCTCGGCGAGATCCTCGGCTACGCGACCACCTCGGACGCGTACCACATCACCGCGACCGAGCCCGACGGCACCTACGCCGCCAGAGCGCTCGCGCAGGCGATCGCCGAGGCTGGCCTGACGCCGGAGCAGATCGACTACGTCAACGCGCACGGCACCTCGACGGAGCTCAACGACGCCGCCGAGACCGCCGCGATCAAGCGCGTCTTCGGGGAGGCGGCGAAGGGCGTGCCGATCTCCTCGACGAAGTCCGCGATCGGCCACCTGCTCGGCGCCGCCGGCGCCGTCGAGGCGATCGTGACCCTGCTTGCGCTGAACGCGAAGACGATCCCGCCGACGCTCGGGCTGAAGGAGCCCGGTGAAGGTCTCGACCTCGACTACGTGCCCGGCGCGGCACGGCCGCTCGCGCCGCGCAACGGAAAGCCAAAAGCCGTGTCGAACTCGTTCGGCTTCGGCGGCCACAACGTCGTGCTTTGTCTGGAGGGAACCGCATGAGTGCCGTAGCAGCGATCAGAACCGACGAGCGGCTCACCCCGCACGAGCGGATCGAGCTGCTCTGCGACGAGGGCACGTTCGAGGCAGTCCGCTCGAGCGTGCTGTCGCCCAAGCTCGGTGCGCGCGCTCGCGAGGGCGACGGCGTCGTCGGCGGCCTTGGCCGCATCGGCGGCCGTCCCGTCGCCGTCTACGCGCAGGACGCGCGCTACCTCGGCGGCTCGCTCGGCGCCGCGCACGCGGACACGATCAATCGTGTGATGGCCCTTGCCGGCCGCGCGCGGGTACCGATCGTCGGCTTCATCGAGTCCGGCGGCGCGCGCATGCAGGAGGGCACGGCGGCGCTCGGCGGCTACGGGCGGATCTTCCGTCAGAACGTGCTGCTGACCGGCGTCGTCCCGCAGATCTCGATCATCGGCGGCCTCTCGGCCGGCGGCGGCTGCTACTCGCCGGCGCTGACCGACTTCGTGATGATGACCGAGAACGCCGCGATGTTCCTGACCGGCCCCGGCGTGGTCAAGGACGTGATGGGCGAGGACGTCACCGCCGCCGAGCTGGGCGGGCGCAAGGTCCACGAGAAGAACGGCGTCACCGACCTCGTCGCGCCCGACGACGTCGGCGCCGCGCACATGGCGCGCTCGCTCCTCTCCTACCTGCCGCAGCACGCCGGCGGCCGGCTGCCGAGAATCCTCTCGGTCGACCCTGACTTCTCCGACCCGGGCGCCGCGGTGCCGGACGACCCGCGCCAGGTCTACGACGTCCGCACGGCGCTGAAGGGCGTCATCGACGGCGGCTCGCTGCTGGAGATCGCGCCGAAGTGGGCGCGCTCGATCGTGACCGCCTTCGCCCGCATCGACGGCCGGCCGGTCGGCGTGATCGCCAACCAGCCGCGCTACATGGGCGGCGTGCTCGACTCCGACTCGTCGCAGAAGGGCGCGCGCTTCGTCGAGACCTGCGATCGCTACGGCATCCCGCTCGCCGTCTTCGTCGACACGCCCGGCTTCATGCCCGGGACGCGGCAGGAGCAGGCCGGCGTGATCCGTCACGGCGCGACGCTCGTGCGCGCCTTCGCGAAGGCGACCGTGCCGCGCGTGACGGTCGTGCTGCGCAAGGCCTACGGCGGCGCGTACATCACGATGAACTCGAAGGACCTCGGCGCCGACCTCGCCTTCGCGTGGCCCAACGCCGAGCTGGGCGTGATGGGCGCGCAGCCGGCCGTCGGCGTGCTGCACCGCCGCGAGCTGGCGGCGGCGGAGGATCCGGCCGCGCTGAGAGCGGAGCTGGCCTCGGCGTACGCCGAGGAGCACCTCGGCGCGCAGATCGCCGCCAACGCCGGCTTCGTCGACGAGGTGATCGAGCCGCACACGACCCGCCGCCGGCTGGCGTGGGCGTTCGAGGCGATGGACGACCGCCGGGCGCCGCATGCAGCTTGACGGTCGCCGGTACCTGATCACCGGCGTCCTGACGAAGGACTCGATCGCGTTCTCGACCGCCCAGCTCCTGCAGGAGCTGGGCGCCGAGGTGCTACTGACCGGCTTCGGGCGCGCCAAGCGCCTGACCGACCGCGTCGCGGCGAAGCTGCCGCGTGAGGTCGAGGTGCTGGAGCTGGACGTCAACAACGCCGCCGACTACCCGCCGCTCGTCGCGCACATCGACGAGAGGTGGGGGAGACTCGACGGTGTCCTGCACGCGGTCGCGTTCGCGCCCGAGGACGCGCTCGGCGGCAACTTCCTGCAGACGCCGGTCGAGTCGGCGCTGACGGCCTTCCAGACGAGCGCCTTCTCGCTGAAGGAGCTGGGCCGCGCGCTGCGCCCGCTGCTCGTCAGATCCGAGGGCGGCGGCGCGATCGTCGGACTCGACTTCGACGCGACGGTCGCCTGGCCGATCTACGACTGGATGGGCGTCGCGAAGGCGGCGCTGGAGTCGACCTCGCGCTACCTCGCGCGCGACCTCGGCCCTGACGGCATCCGCGTCAACCTCGTCTCGGCCGGTCCGCTGAAGACCGTCGCCGCGGGCGGGATCCCGGGCTTCCAGACGCTCGCCGACGCGTGGGGCAAGCAGGCCCCGCTCGGCTGGGACGTGACGGACCCCGAGCCGGTCGCGCGCACGATCGCCTTCCTGCTGTCCGACTGGGCGAGCGCCATCTCCGGCGAGATCGTCCACGTCGACGGCGGCTTCCACGCGATGGGGACGGCGATCAACCCGTAGGTGCCGGTTCCGGCATGCCTTTACGCTACGGTAAAGGCATGCCGCGGATCTCTTCCAAGCATCAGGTCACGCTCCCGGTCGAGACGCTCGAACGGGCCGGGATGGGCCCCGGCGACGAGGTCACGATCGAAGCCGACGGACCCGATGTGATCGTCGTGCGCCGGATACCGAGCAGACCGACCGATGCGCTCGGCATCTTCGACGGCCTGTACGAGCCCGGTTATCTGGAGAGACTGCGCGCCGGCGAGCGGGCGTGACCGCCTGCGTGCTCGATACCGATGTCGTGATCGCTGCGCTCGACCGGCGTGACGCTCACCACCGCGCCGCCGCCGAACTGGTCGTGGCGCTGATCGACGCCGAGACGCCGCGGCTGCTGTCGTCGGTCAACTACGCAGAGGCGCTGGTGCGACCGGCTGCGGATGAACTGACGCTGCGCCGCGCCGTCGATGCGATCGCCGGTCTCGGCATCAGAGTCGTCGCGCCGACCGCCGAGATCGCGCGCGCAGCGGCACGGCATCGCGGGCGCGGCATCAGCCTCGCTGACGGCTTCGCGATCGCCACTGCGGAGGCCGGTGGTGCAGCGGTCGCGAGCTTCGACAGACGCGTTCTTCGCACGGCGAGAGCGCTCGGCCTTCCACTCGCGGGCGGCTGAGGGGAAGGAATCCGGTGTGACCTGGGCGGCGGCGATGCACCGGCGTCGCCCAGGGAGGAAGATCGCTGCTGAGCACAGCCCCGTGTGAAGGAGCGAACCACGATGAGCACCACCGCCTCCGACCAGCTCGACCTCGCCGCGCTCAAACGCGCGATCGAGGCGCGCGACGCGGCGACGATCGCCGGCTTCTACGCCTCCGACGCGACGATCGTGATGGTCGACCACGAGCACCCGCCGAGCAGACCGCAGCGGCTGGAGGGGATCGACGCGATCCGCGCGATGCTCGACGACGTCTACTCGCGCGACATGACGCACGAGATGACCCACGCGGTCGGCGGCAGCGGCGGCGCGGCCTACACGGTGGCGTGCAGATACGCCGACGGGATGTGCGTCGAGGTCGCGACGGTGCTCGACGTCAGAGACGGCCGCATCGTCCACGAGGAGGGCGTGCAGGCCTGGGACGAGGCGGGCTAGGGCGGGTCGTCACAGCGAGCGAGCGACGTCCGGCGCGACCGGCCGGCCGCGACGTGTCAGGGATCGCTGAACGGCTCGATCGGCACGCCGTGGTCGTGCTCGCGCATGCCCAGCTCATAGGTGCCGCCGCCCGCGACGGTCAGCTCCAGCGGCGGCTGGTCGCGGCGGGAGACGCGCACGCGCAGGTCGGCGATCGCGCAGTGGGCGGTGTGGTGCTGCGGCCCGGCCGGGTCGCTGTAGAGCCAGCCGACGACGTCACGCGGGGGCGCTGAGACCTCGACGCGCACGGTCAGGTCATCGCCGGGCAGCCACAGCTCGGCCCGATGCGGTCGCTCCTCGACGCGCGTGCGGCGGGCGCGGCCGATGCCGCCGAGACGATGGCGGACGCCGTCGAGCGAGAGGCAGCCGTTGGCGATCCACGGCGTCGTCCAGCCGCCGACCTTGATCCGCCCGAGGATCACGTCGAGCCAGGCGTCCGGCCGCTGCTCGAACGCGGTGCCATGGAGCCAGATCCAGCGCTCGGCGTGCTCGGCGCCCCAGTTGTGGCCGACCATTCCCGGCCAGCCGTCGAGCGTGACGGTGCGGCCTCTGACCGTGACGGTCCCGTGCACGTGCACCGCGGGCAGCAGGCTGAGCGCCTTCGTGCGCGGCAGCGGCGCCGTGTACATCCAGCCGCGGGGGAGGTACGGGAAGGCCGTCTCGCCGCCATCGAAGCGCAGCTCCCACGACGCCAGGTCCGGGACCTCGCCGTGCGCGCCGTCGGCGCCGATGCGGGCGTCGCCGATGTGGAGCCAGGTGGGGGCGGATCCGCGACCTGCCCCACCTTCGGTGGCGCTGGGCGCGCCGCCTCTGCCGCCTGCGCCGTCGCCGGACGCGAGCCGCTCTGGCGGCTCGGTCACCTTCGCCGCGTGCGGGCCCTCGTCGTCGAACAGCGTCGCCCACAGCGAGCCGACCGGCGCCTGGCCGGGCCGCTTGTGGACGGTGTAGCGCAGCCACACTGCCGTGCGCGAGGCCGCGTCACCGGCCTTCAGGTAGAAGCTCTCGTAGTGCCCCTTCGCCGGGTCGACGGACGGGTAGCGGGCGTCGGCAGCCTCCATCGCGGCGACGCTACCAGCGGGCCCGCAGCCCGCGCGCCGCTCAGCCGAGCAGCCGCTCGGCGCGCGACGCGAGCGCGATGCGGTCGACCTCGACCCCCGCGAGCGCGCGCGGAACCGTGCCGACCTCGGCGCGCAGCAGCCCGATCAGCACGTGCACGGAGGTGATGCGGCGGTCTCCGCGCGCGGACGCCGCCTTCACGGCCCGCTCGAGCACGCGCTTGGCGGAGGTCGCGAAGCGGGGGCTGCGGCGCGGCGCCGGCGGGCGCCGCGGCAGCTCGAAGTCGCCGATCGCGACGCCGCCGGCAGCGAGGCTCAGCTCGTTCTCGCGCTCCAGCGCCGCCAGCACGCGCTCCTCGTCGAGCCCTTCGGCGCGCAGCAGCGCGCCGCCGGCGCTGCGCGGGTCGGCGGCGAGCGCCAGCAGCAGATGCTCGGCCTCGATCGTCGGCGAGCCGAGCGCCGCGGCCTGCTCCAGCGCGCCGTGGACGACGGCCCGGGTCTCTCTTCCGAAGCGGTTGAACATCAGCGTCTCCTGGTCCGCGTGAGGCCGCTCTCGGCCAGTCGCTTGGCGTGCTTCTTGTGGACCGCCTGGCGCGTCACGCCGAGCGCCTCGGCGACCTGCTCCCACGTCCAGCCGTCGGCGAGCGCCCGTTCGACGCCGGCATCCTCCATCCGGTCGGCGAGACGGCGCAGCGCGACGACGGCGGCGAGGCCGTCGGCCGGCTGGGCGGGCGGTTCGGGCAGCGTGTCGGTCATCGCTAGCAACCGTAGTTGACAGCTTCCGACGTTGTCAACCCTGGTTGCGAACGCGCTGTTCGCGCAACCCTCCTGGCGCGCTGCCGTTGCAACCAGCGTCAGCAAACGACAGGGGAACGTCATGAACCGCATCATCGCCACCGGCGCCGCCGTGGTCAGCGTCGCCGTGCTCGTCGCGTCGTTGATCGCCGTGCTGGCCACCTCGCAGGCCGGCGCCGCGAACCGTCCGACGAGAGCGACGCGCGCCGTCATCAACGACTGCGCCGGCAGCCCCACCGGTCTGCTGCAGAACCGCTACAGCGCACGCGTGCTGAGACTGTCGCTGCGGCGGATGAGCGGTGACGTCCGCGAGTACACCGGCTGCCGCGACGCGATCCGCCAGCAGCTGCGCCGCTCGCACGCGACGATCGTCGCCGGCATCCGCCGCAGCGCCGCGGGCGGTCGCGTCAAGGGCCGCGTCACGCTGCTGCACCGGGGCCGCACGGTCGACGCGCTCGCCGTCAGAGGTGGCAGAACCGTCACCTTCAAGGTCGCGCCCGGCACCTACGCGCTGCGCGCCGACGGCCGCAGACGCTGCACGGTGCGCGTCGTCGCCAGGCAGCGGATGACCCTCCGCGCGAGCGTGGTCTGCGGCCGTCAGGCGCGGATCGCGCGAGCGTGATCTGCGAGCGTTGACGCGGGGGATACGCTGGAGCGGTGAACGAGCGCCTGCGCGACACCTTCACCCCGATCGTCAACAGAGTGCCGCTCGACGAGAGGGCCCGCGCGAACCGCTCCGCCTTCCATCTCCGCGCCGCCGTCGCGGCCTTCGTCGCGACGACGGCGCTGGTCGTCGGAGAGGTGGCCGAGCTGGAGCGCGCGACCGATCTCGGCGTCGCCCTGCTGCTCGCGACGCCGTTCTGCTGGCTGGTCGCGATCGGCCGCGATTGGCGCGAGCCCGACGAGCCGCGCTGAATTCAATCCGGAGCAACCGCGCAACATCGTTGGCGCCTCGCCGTTCATGCTGGTTGAGCGCTCTCACCGTTCATCCAAATTCAGTACAGGGGTCCATCAGCATGAAACGCATCTTCGCCATCGGCGCAGCCGTCCTCGCCTGCGCCGGCGCCGCCGTGGGCAGCGCCTCAGCCGGCAGCCCGAGCGCCGCCGACGACGGCCTCAGCGATCAGTCGGCGCGGGTCCTCTACGACTGCGCGACGAGCACCACGGGCCTGCTGCAGCGCCGCTACAGCGTCCGCATCCTGCGGATCGCGCTGCGTGAGATCCCGACCGACGTCGCCGACTACACCGGCTGCCCGGAGGCGATCCGGACGGCGATCGAGGAGTCGACGGCGACCGTCTCGGCGACGATCAAGCGCACGCGCCGCGGCGGCACCGTCGCCGGCACGATCGCGCTGCTCGACACGCGCGGCCGCACCGTCGACCAATTGAGAGTGCGCCGCGGGCACGGTGCCAACTTCCAGGTGATCCCCGGTCGTTACACCGTCCGCGCCAACAACAAGAAGCGCTGCACGTTGAGAGTGACCGCGCGCGAGTGGCGCTCGGCGCAGGCGACGATCATCTGCCGCTGAGGGCTGAACAGCTCAGCGGCGGAACATGTCCTCGGCGGCGGGGCGTAGCAGCGCCCTGACGCCGGGGCCGTCGTCGGCGGTGACGTGCGCGGCCAGCCCGCGCAGCACGACCGCCGGCTGGCGCGAGTCCTTGCCGCGCGCGAGGTCGGCGGCCGCCGCCAGCTCGTCGGCGGTCGCGATCCACGTCGCGCGCAGCTCGCGCCCGACGCTGTCGGTGCGCCCGCGCCAGTCGTCGCTCGGCGCCACGCCGGCGATCCCGATCGCGACGTCGACCTGGCCGTGGCGCCACGCGCGGCCGAAGGAGTCGGTCACGATCACGCCGATCGCGGCGCCGGTCAGCTCGCGCAGCCGCGCCCGCAGCGCCCGCGCGGAGCCGTCGGGATCGCGCGGCAGCAGGATCACCGTCTCGGGCTCATCGGCCGGGGCGTTGGAGGCGTCGACGCCGGCGTTGGCGCAGACGAAGCCGTGGTGGGTGACGCAGATCAGCACGCCGCGCTCGGCGCGCAGCAGCTCGGCGCTCTCGTCGAGCACGACCTGCACGTGGCGGGGATCCTTGCCGCCCTGCTGGGCGAGCATCTGCGCGCGCGGTGACGGCGTCACGTCGCTCAGCCTCCGCACCGCCCCCTCGGCCTTCGAGACGGCCTTGTGCGCCAGCACGAGCACGTCGCCGTCGGCGAGGCCGCCGTCGAGCCCCGCGCCGGACGCGCCGGCCGCCTGCGCGAGCAGGGCTGCGAGGTCGGTGCCGGCGGCGATCTCCGGCAGCCCGTCGAGCGCGACGGCCGAGAAGGAGCCCACCGGCGCTACTTCTGGTTGGTGCGCATCAGCTGGTTGAGCATCCCGCGCGTGTGCGCGGCGCCGCCGCGGCGGGAGGCGATCACCTCTCTGAGAGCGGTGAAGTCATCCGGCGTGTCGACGTCGAGCGCGAGCGACTCGACCTCGGCGATCTCGACCGCTATCCCGGCGTTCTCGGCGAGCGAGCGGTGGCGGTGGAGCGAGTCGATCCCGTAGGCCGGCTGCAGCACGTCGGGCGGCTGCAGCAGCAGCGCGTTGGTGCCGCTCAGATGGCGGTCGGGCACGACGACGACGTAGCGGTCGGCGGTGCGCGGCCGGCCGAGCAGCGCGTCCAGCTCGGCGGGGTCGAGCATCGGCGTGTCGCCGGCGATGCAGAGGACGCGCGTGGCGCCCAGTTCGCGCGCGTGCGCGACGCCGCGCAGCACCGCTCTGTTCTGGCCGCTCTCGGAGGGATCGTCGAGCGGGATCGCGTCGTAGCCCTCGGCGACGCGCTGCGCGCCGGGGTCGGCGGTCAGCACGAGGGTTCTGTCGATGCCCTGGGTCCGCCTCAGAGCGGTCAGCACGTCGACGTACATCGCTTCGGCGAGCGCACGCCGCGGACCGGCCTGGAGCGCCGGTTCGAGACGGCCCTTGGCCCCCTCGAAGCGCTTGACCGGCAGGATCGCAAAGGTGGACATCGGCGGAGAACGGTAACCCTTCGGCCCGATCGACCAATCAGTGGTGTGCCCGCGTCAGCCCGCGAGCGTCGCCGCGAAGGCGAGCGTGGCGCGTGCCAGCCGCTCCCGCGAGGGCCCGTCGGACATCAGCAGATCGGCGGTGTGGACGGGGATCTGGGGTGCTTCGGGGCCAAGCGGCTCGTCGCTGACGATGCCGTCGAGCAGGTCGCCATAGAGCGCCGCGACGCCACCTGCGGAGAGCGGCTGGCCGGCCCACTCGAGGAAGGCGGCGGTCGGTCCCTTGACGACCTGGCCGCCGACGATCGGGCTGACGGCGACGACCGGGGCGGCCGCCGCGCCCAGCGCCTCGCGCAGTCCCGGCAGCGCGAGGATCGGCCCGATCGACAGCAGCGGGTTCGACGGGCCGATCACGATCGCGCGCGCGGACGCGACCGCTTCGAGCACCTCGGGCGTCGGGCGCGCCGACTCGGCGCCGCGGAACTCCAGCCCCTCGACCGGTCCGGCCGCTCTGCCGACGATCATGAACTCCTGGAACGGCCACTCGCGCCCCTGCGCGCGCACGTGCGTTCGGACGGGGTCGTCGGACATCGGCAGCACGCGCGCGGGCAGGCCGAGCGCGCGGCCGAGGTCGGCGAGCGCGTCGGTCAGGCGGTCGCCGGCGGCCAGCCGGCGGGCGCGCTCGATCCCGTACGCGAGGTCGCGGTCGCCGAGGTTGAACCAGACCTCGACGCCCAGCTCGCGCAGGCCGTCCATCACGTGGAAGGTGTCGCCGTCGAGCCCCCAGCCGCGCGCGTCGATGCGGTCGGCGAGCCAGAAGCTGACGAGGTCGGGGTCGGGCGAGACGTGCGCGCCGTAGATCTCGGTGTCGTCGCCGGTGTTGGCGACGACGACCAGCTCGTCTCTCGGCAGCACCGCCGCCAGGCCGGCGGCGAGCTTCGCGCCGCCGGTCCCGCCCGCGAGCGCGACGACCGGGCCGGTCACTCGAATCTGGAGCCGTTGGGCAGGCCGGTCAGTCTGATCCCGGCCGTCGCTCTGTGGCGGATGTTGATGCCGATCGTCAGCGCCGTCAGCTGCTCGGTGATGCGGGCCATCTCCAGCCGCCCGGCGTCGATCGGCCGCAGCCCGTCGATCAGGCCGATCAGCGCGGCGACGCGGGCCTTGGCGGCTCTGTCGTCGGCGGCGATCAGGACGTCCTCGTCGAAGGCGTGGTCGAGGTCGGCGAGGTGTTTGGCGGCGACCGTGTGGAGGCCGGAGACGACGCTGACGCCGGCGGGGACCAGCTCCTGCGCCTGCTGCGCGGCGGAGCCCTGCCAGACGCTCAGCACGCGCGTTGCGCGTCCGCCGACCGCGGCCGCCAGCGGAACCGTCACGTCGAGCAGCACGGTGCCGGGGGAGAGCGCTTCTCTCAGCGATCTGAGCGTCGGCGCCTGCGAGGCGAACGGGACGCTGAGGACGACCAGCGAGGCGCCCGCCGCGGCGTCGGGGTTGGCACGGCCGTCGACCTCGGCGCCCGGGACGGCTTCGCGCACGCGCGCGGCCGCCTCGGCGGCGCGCTCGGCGTCGCGGGAGCCGATCGTGACGGTGACGCCGGCGCGCGCCAGCCGCAGCGCGAGCCCGAATCCGAGGTCGCCGGTGGCGCCGATGATCGTGACGGGAGATTCCATACCGCGCAGTATATGAGCGGGCTTTCGACGGAGGACCCGAGCGGATCCTGGGACCGCGTTCGCGGCTCGCGCCCGCGGGCTAGACTCGCCTCATGGGCGAGCTGCCGCAGCGTGTGAAGATCCGTGAGGTCGGCCCTCGCGACGGCTTCCAGAACGAGCCGGAGACGATCGACACCTTCGACAAGGTGCGGCTGATCGACCAGCTCGCCCGCACCGGCCTCAGACGGATCGAGGTGACGAGCTTCGTGCGGCCCGACGTGATCCCGCAGCTGGCCGACGCCGCCGCCGTGCTGGAGGCGATCGAGGTGCCCGACGACGTCGCGCTGAGCGTGCTGGTGCCCAACGAGCGCGGCCTCGACCGTGCGCTGGAGCACCGCGACCGCTTCCACGAGATCTCCGTCTTCCTGTCCGCCAGCGAGTCGCACAACCGCGCCAACGTCAACCGCTCGATCGAGGAGTCGCTCACGGGGCTGCGGCTGGTTCTCGGCCGCGCGCGCGACGCCGGCTTGCGCTGCGAAGGGGTCATCTCGACCTCGTTCGGCTGCCCCTACGAGGGCGTCGTGCCGGCGGAGCGGGTCGCCGAGATCGCGCGCGAGCTGCGCGATGCGGGCGCCCAGGAGATCGGCTTCGGCGACACGACCGGGATGGCCAACCCGCGCCAGGTGCGCGAGCTGTTCCCGGCCTGGCGCGAGGCGCTCGGCGACGACGTCGAGCTGACCGCCCACTTCCACAACACGCGCGGGCAGGCGCTCGCGAACGTGCTCGCGGCGCTCGACGTCGGCGTCGCCTCGTTCGAGTCGAGCTTCGGTGAGCTGGGCGGCTGCCCGGTGCCGGCCGGCGCGACCGGCAACGTCGCGACCGAGGACGTCGTCTCGATGCTCGAGGAGATGGGCGTGCGGACCGGGATCGACCTGCCGGCGCTCGTCGTCGCGACCGGGATGGCCCGCGACGTGCTCGGCCGACCGCTCGGCAGCCACGTCGCGACGGCCGGCCCGGTCGACTGGAGCGGCGCCGCTCCTACGTCCCGCTGAACTGCGGCAGCCGCTTCTCCGCCAGCGCTCGCGCGCCCTCGGCGAAGTCCTGCGAGGTGGCGCAGATCTGCTGCGCGGCGACCTCCAGCTCCAGCGACGCGGCGAGCGTCGGCTTGGCGACGCTGTCGAGCACGCGCTTGGCGAGGCCGACGGCGATCGGCGCGCACGCCAGCAGCTCGTCGACGAGCTGCTGCGTCGCCGCCTCCAGCTCCTCGGCCGGCGCGACGCGCGTGACGAGGCCGATCCGCTCGGCCTCCTCGGCACCGATCAGCTTGCCCGTCATGATCAGCTCCTTCGCGCGGCCGAGGCCGACCAGCGCCGGCAGCCGCGTCGAGCCGCCGACGTCCGGTATCAGCCCGATCCGCGTCTCCGGCAGCCCGAGCACCGAGTCCGCGGCGGCCACGCGGAAGTCGGCCGCGAGCGCCAGTTCGAGCGCGCCGCCGATGCAGCCGCCGTGGATCTGCGCGATCACCGGCTTGGTCATCTCCTCAGCGATGTTCCAGGCGTCGATGCACTCGCGCCGGAAGGCGCGCAGGTGCTCGGGCGTGCTCGCCAGCCCGCCGAGCGCGCCGAAGTCCATCCCGGAGGAGAACATCGCGCCGGCGCCGCGCACGACGACGACACGGATCTCGGTCGCGTTGGCCGCCTCCTTCAGCGCGGCGCCGGTGGCGAGCACCAGCTCGCCGTCGAAGGCGTTGCGCTTCTGCGGCCGGTTGAGGATCAGGTGGCGGACCGCGCCGCGGTCCTCGGTCTCGACGAGTGGCATGGCTGGCGCCTCCGGGCTTCCGGGTGGGATCGCGGGCAGGCTATCGGCGAGGGGAGCGATCCGCGCCGGGCCTGCTGGAGCTGCCCTGGCCGAGCCGGCGGCGCTCGTCGGCGCCCGGCCCCAGCTCGTTCCAGGTGACGAAGAGGCTGCGCGCGCCGACGCCGAGCATCACCCAGATCGGCCAGAAGCCGGCGCCGGCGCCGGTCGCCACCCAGACCACGACGCAGACGAGCGAGATCAGCGCCGCTGAGCCGGCGTTGTAGAGGACGCGCTTCTTCGCCGCCTCGCGCCCGGCGTCATGGCCGGGGCGGGCGGGGGTTGCGGGCAGCGCCGGCAGATCGGCGAGCAGCGTGCTCAGCTCGCTGACGGTGCGGGCGGCGTAGGCGGCGTCGCTGCGCTCGTCCAGCTCTTCCTCGCTGAGGCGCCCGGCGCCGAAATGGTCGCGCAGCTGCGCCACGGTGCGTTCGCGCTCGGCGTCGGATGCGCGCAGGTCGGGCTCGGCGGGGCTCATCGGGTGGATGGTAGGCGGGGCGCGGCCGGCGCGCGAGCGGGGTGCCGGCGCCGGCCGCGCCTCGGGCGCGACCGCCGCCGAGCGCCTGGGTAGGCTGGCCGGCATGGCAGAGACGACCGACCAGAAGGAGTCCGGCGGCAGCGCGGGGCCGATCCCGCCCGAGCTGCAGGCGCGCCTGCGCGAGGGGGCTGAGCTGCTGCGCCCGCATCCCCACCGCGGCGACCTGATCGCGGCCGGCTCCGTTCCGCTGACGGTCGCGCTGCTGTTGATCAACCTGCGGCTCGACGACAGCTGGGGTCACGGCGTCTTCTTCGTGCTGATGGCGCTGGCGGCCGGGCTCGTGCTGGGGATGGGGGTGCTGGCGCCGCTGGAGGGCGAGCGGCCGCGCGCCTACCAGGTGGTCCTGCAGCTGACGGGCCTGGCGCTGCTGTTCGTCGCGCTGATGCGGCTGGCGCAGGTCTTCGGCGTCGACGAGCCGCTCGACTCCGCCTGGACGGCCTTCCTGATCCTCGGCATCGTCAGCGCGGTCGCGACCTGGCTCGCGCGCGAGCGGCGCAGCGAGATCTGCACGCTCGTCGCCGGGATCACCGGCACCTTCGCGCTGCTGGCGCTCGTGACGTGGGTCTTCTCGCCCGACGGGCCGACGACGACCCGCTGGGTGCTGCTGCTGGCGGCGCTGCTGCTGCTCGTCGGCGCGCTGCTGCTGCGCGACCGCCACCGGCAGGAGTCGGTCTACCTGGTCGACGCGGCCGGCGTCGCGGTGCTCGTGCTGGCGCTGACGTTCGTCACCGAGCTGCTGTTCGGGCCGCTGTTCGGCGGCTTCGGCGGCAGCGAGTTCTCGCGCGCGTCGGTCGCGCCGGGGGTGCTGTGGAAGGTCGTGCTGCTGGCATCGGGGCTCGGTCTCGTCGCCTACGCGGGCGTCGACAGAGAGGCCGGCCCGGGCTATCTGGGCTCGGTGATCCTGCTGCTGTTCGTCGTGCTCGTCGGGATCCCCGGCGAGGACGGTCCGAGCCTCTGGTTCTGGCCGCTGGTGCTGCTGCTGATCGGCGCCGCGATGATCGCCGCCGGCCTGCGCCCCCGCCAGCCGCTGCCGCCCGAGCCCGACAGGGGCGGCCCCGCGCCGGTCGTGCCGGCGCCTGTCGCGCCTGCCACTGGCGGTCCCGCCGCTCCGGCGCCCGCTCCCGCCGCGCCGGCTGGCGTGCCCGCTGCTCCTGCGACGCCGCCTTCGCGGGCGGCTGCTCCGCCGCCGCCCCCGCCGTCTCCTGCTCGTGCGGCGCCGGCGCCGCCTCCACCGCCGCCGTGGATGAAGGCGCCGGTGGACGAGTCCGGGGAGGAGACGGCCGCGTCCGATTTCGTGGTGGAGCCGTCCGCGCCCGCCGCGGAGCCCGAGTCGCCCGCGCCAGCCGCCGAGGAGGAGCCGCCGGCGGCTGCCGCCGAGGAGGAGGCGCCGGCC
>NZ_JAWSTH010000057.1:0-38962 GCF_033542075.1 Conexibacter stalactiti | reverse complement strand
GTCGCTCTTCAGCAGGTCGATCGCCTTCTTCGTCATCGCGGCCAGCAGGGCGGCGGCGCCTCCTCGCGCGGCGGCGGCTCCTACGGCGGCGGCTCGTCCTCCTCGCGCGGCGGCTCGTCGCGCGGTGGCTCCGGCGGTGCCGGCGGCTCCGGCGGCGGCTCGCGCGGCAGCAGCGGCTCTTCGCGCGGCAGCAGCTCGCGCGGCGGGCGCTAGTCAGCGGCCGAAGGACTACCGCGGCCGCTGGTCGGCCGCGTCGAAGGTCGCCGGTTCGCGCGGCAGTCGCCGCGGCGAGAAGCGGCTCTCCAGCAGGGCGGGCGTGACGCGCTCGCCCGGCTCGGCGAGCCCGAGGCTGACGGCCATCCAGCCGAGCGCGTCGGCCGGCTCCCAGCCGCGTGCGTCGTGCAGGTCCTCCAGCGTCACCGCGCCGTGGCGCTTGGCGAGCCGTCTGCCGTCGGGCGCGAGCACGAGCGGCACGTGCGCGTACGACGGCGCCCGCAGGCCGAGCAGGCGCTGCAGCAGCAGCTGCCGCGGGGTCGAGTCGAGCAGGTCGTCGCCGCGCACGACCTCGCCGATCCTCTGGTCGCCGTCGTCGACGACGACGGCGAGGTTGTACGCCGGCGTGCCGTCGCCTCTCCACAGCACGAAGTCGTCGACGACCCCCTCGACGCGGCCGTGGAGCCGGTCGTCGAAGGCGACCCGCTCGGCGCCCGCGTCGAGCCGCAGCGCGGGCGTGCGGCCGGACGCCTCGCGCTCAGCCCGCTGAGCTGCGGTCAGCTCGCGACAGGTGCCGGGATAGGCGCCCTCCGGCAGCGGTGCGTGCGCCGCCGACGCCGCCTCGCGGATCTCCGCGCGCGTGCACCAGCAGGGGTAGACGCGATCCGCCGCGCGCAGCTGCTCCAGCGCGGCGCGGTACAGCTCGTGCCGTTCCGACTGGCGCTCGATCGGACCGTCCCAGTCGAGCCCGACCGCGGCGAGGTCGGCGAGCTGGCGCTGCTCGTGCTCGCGCCGCGAGCGGCCGGGGTCGAGGTCTTCGATTCGCACGAGGAAGCGCGCCTCGGCGCGCCGGGCGAACAGCCAGGCGAGCAGCGCGGTGCGCAGGTTGCCGACGTGCAGCGTGCCGCTGGGGCTCGGCGCGAAGCGGCCGTCGCGGGTCATTCGGCCGCGGCGCCGTGGCGTCCTTCGCCAGCAGCGAATCTGGCCGCCCCGTCGAGCGCCTCGTGCTCGAGCGCGACGAGGCCGTGACGCAGCTCGTTGGCGAGCGCCTGCTCCAGCGGCAGCTCGTGCTGCTCGTACGCCGAGAGGCGGTCGTGGCGCATGCACAGCTGCGGGAAGCGGGCCAGCTCGCGCGCGAGCGCCTCGGCGGCCGTGCGCGACTCGCCGGGCGGCACGACGAGCGTCGCCAGCCCGATCGCGAGCGCCTCCTTCGCGCTCACCGGGCGGCCGGTGAGGATCAGGTCGAGCGCGCGGCCGAGGCCGACGATCCGCGGCAGCCGCACCGTGCCGCCGTCGATCAGCGGGACGCCCCAGCGGCGGCAGAAGACGCCGAGCACCGCGTCCTCCTCGACGATGCGCAGGTCGCACCACAGCGCGAGCTCCAGGCCGCCCGCGACGGCGTGGCCGGAGATCGCCGCGACGACCGGCTTGCTCAGCAGCATCCGCGTCGGGCCCATCGGCCCGTCGCCGTCGGGCGCGACGCGGTTGCCCTCGCCGTCCGCGACTGCCTTCAGATTGGCACCGGCGCAGAAGGTCCCGCCGGCGCCCCACAGCACCGCGACCGAGGCGTCGTCGTCGGCCTCGAAGGCGCGGAAGGCCTCCGCGAGCGCGTCGGCGGTCGCGCGGTCGACGGCGTTGCGGACGCCGGGCTCGTCGAGGATCACCGTCGTGACGGGTCCGTCGCGCTCCACTCGGACGGGCATTCGCGAGAGGCTACTCAACCGCAGCGGGCGCTCGCGCGTAGGACTCAGCGTGAAGATCGCGATCATCGGCGCCGGCGTCTCCGGGCTCGTCGCCGCCCACCTGCTGCACGCCCGTCACGACGTCACGCTGTTCGAGGCCAACGACTATCCCGGCGGCCACACGCACACCGTCCGGGTCGAGACCGAGCACGGCGCCTACGACGTCGACACCGGCTTCATCGTCCACAACGACCGCAACTACCCGCGCTTCCTGCGGCTGCTGGGGCAGCTCGGCGTCGCGACGCAGCCGGCCCAGATGAGCTTCGGCGTCTCCGACGCGGTCGGCGACTTCGAGTACAACGGCGCCTCGCCGAACGGCCTCTACGCGAAGCGCAGCCATCTGCTCACGCCGTGGTTCCAGCGGATGGTCGCCGACCTCGTGCGCTTCAACCGCGAGGCGCGCGAGCTGCTGGACGCGAGCAGCTCGGCGTGGGATCCGTCGCTGCGCGACTACCTCGCGGCGCGCGGGTACTCCGACGCCTTCGTCGAGAGGCTGATCGTGCCGCAGGCGGCGGCGGTGTGGTCGGCCGACCCGGCGCAGCTGTGGAGCTTTCCCGCCCGCTTCCTCGTCGAGTTCTTCGACAACCACGGGATGCTCGGCCTCCGCGACCGCCCGCGCTGGCGGACCGTCAGCGGCGGCTCGCACCGCTACGTCGAGGCGATCCTCGATCGCCTCGGGCGCGAACGGCTGCGGCTGTCGGCGCCCGTGGAGCGGATCGAGCGACGGGCCGACGCTGTCCTCGTGACGCCGCGCGGCGGTGGGGCGGAGCTGTTCGACCACGTCGTGATCGCGGTCCACAGCGACCAGGCGCTGCGGATGCTTGCCGACCCGAGCGAGCGCGAGCAGGAGCTGCTCGGCGCCTTCCCGTACCAGCGCAACGACGTCGTGCTGCACACCGACCGCGGCATGCTGCCACGTCGCAGACGGGCGTGGGCGAGCTGGAACTACCACCTCGGCGAGCGCGAGATCGGCCGTCCGACGGTCACCTACCACATGAACCGCCTGCAGAAGCTCGACGCCGACCGCGAGTTCTGCGTCACGCTCAACCGCAGCGGTGAGATCCGCCGCGAGCACGTGATCGCGCAATTCGCCTACGACCACCCGGTCTACACAGCGGCTGGCCGGGCCGCGCAGCTGCGCTGGGAGGAGCTGGACGCCGGTCGCACGTCGTACTGCGGCGCCTACTGGGGCTGGGGCTTCCACGAGGACGGCGTCGTCAGCGCCGAGCGCGCCTGCGCACGGCTGGGAGGGAGGCTGTGATGCCGCCCCGTGCCACGCCTGCCCCATCACGCACGGCGCCCGTCTCTGCCTTCTACGAGGGCGTCGTCACCCACCGTCGCCGCACCCCGGTCGAGCACGCCTTCCGCGCGCGTCTCTACCTGCTCTATCTCGACCTCGACGAGCTGCCGCAGCTGTTCGACGGTCATCCGCTGTGGTCGGCGCGGCGGCGGGCGGTCGCGTGGTGGCGGCGGGCCGACTACCTCGGCGACCCGGCGCAGCCGCTCGGCAACGCGGTCCGCGACCTCGTCCAGGAGCGGCTGGGCATGCGACCGGCCGGCCCGGTGCGGATGCTGACGCAGGTGCGCACGTGGGGCGTCGGCTTCAACCCGGTCACCTTCTACTGGTGCTTCGACGCCGCCGGCGAGCGCGCCGAGGCGGTCGTCGCGGAGGTGACGAACACGCCGTGGGGTGAGCGTCATGCATACGTCGCGGGCGCGGATGGGAACGCTGACGACATGCTGGTCAGCCGGCATCGCAAGGCGCTCCACGTCTCGCCGCTGATGGAGATGGAGCAGGAGTACGTATGGCGGATCTCGACCCCCGGCGAGCGGATCGCCATCTCGATCGCCAACGAGCGCGACGGCGCGGTCGTCTTCGACGCGGGCCTGGCGCTGCGTCGCCGCCCGATCACGCGCTGCACCCTCACGACGATCCCGCTGCGCCACCCGTTCATGACCGTCTGGGTGCTGGTGCGGATCTACCTCGAGGCGCTGCGCTTGAAGCTGAAGGGCGCGAGCTGGCATGGGAAGCCGGCGGCACCGGGCGCGGCTGACGCAATCTGCAGCGCGGCTGACGCAATCTGCGGCGCGGCTGACGCAAACCACGGCGCGCCTGATGCAGAGCGCGCGGAGGCCGTGCGATGACACCCGCGCAGCGCGCCGCCCGCGCTGTCGCTCACGCGCTCCTGCGGCGCGTCCGCGGCGGCGAGATCGAGCTGGAGGAGCCGGGCGGGCGGGTGACCGTCTTCGGCACACAGGCACCGCAGCCGGAGGAGTCGCTGCGGGCACGGATCGTCGTGCGCTCGCCGGCGTTCTGGACGGAGCTGGTCGGCGGCCGCGGCGTCGGTCTCGGCCGTGCCTACATGGACGGGCTGTGGGAGTGCGGCGAGCTGGTGACGCTGGTGCGGATCGCGGCCCGCGCGATGGTCGCCGGCGACCGCGCGCGCGAGCGGCTGCTGCCGCTCGTCGGGCCGGTCCAGCGCGCGACGTGGAAGCTGCGCGCGAACACGCGCGAGCGCTCGCGCGAGCGGATCGCCGCCCACTACGACCTCGGCAACGAGCTGTTCGGCAGCTTCCTCGACGAGACGATGATGTACTCGTGCGGCATCTTCGAGCGGCCCGACGCGACGCTGCACGAGGCGTCGGTCGCGAAGCTGGAGCGGATCTGCCGCACGCTCGACCTCGGCCCCGACGACCACGTGCTGGAGATCGGCAGCGGCTGGGGCGGCTTCGCGATCCATGCCGCCGGGCGCCACGGCTGCCGCGTCACGACGACGACGATCTCGCGCGCGCAGCACGACCACGCCGTCGCGGCGGTGCGCGCGGCCGGCCTGCAGGGGCGCGTCACCGTCCTGCTGCAGGACTACCGCGACCTGCGCGGTCGGTTCGACAAGCTCGTCTCGATCGAGATGATCGAGGCGGTCGGCTGGGAGCACCTCGACACCTACTTCCATATCTGCGCCGACCGGTTGAAGCCCGACGGCGCGATGCTGCTGCAGGCGATCGTCACCTCCGACCTCACCTACCGCGTCGAGCGCGCCTCGGTCGGCTTCATCAACGCGTTCATCTTTCCCGGCGGCACGCTGCCGTCGATGGCGGCGATCGAGCGCTCGGTCGGACGCACCGACCTGCGCAGCGTGCGGCTGGAGGACATCAGCGACCACTACGTCCCGACGCTCGCGGCGTGGCGGCGCAACTTCGTCGCGGCGTGGCCGGAGCTGGAGGGCCGCGGCTACGACGAGCGCTTCCGCCGCGTCTGGGAGCTGTACCTGGCCTACTGCGAGGCCGGCTTCGCCGAGCGGCGGATCCAGGACGTGCAGGTCGTGCTGGCCAAGCCGGGCTTCCGCCGCGAGCCGCTGCCGTCACTGCCGCCGCTGCCCGACGCGGTCACCTTCGAGCGCCCCGAGGACGACGCGCTCAGCGGCGCGGCGTCCGGCTGAAGCCGCCCGATCGGCGCCTCTTACCGGCGCGGCGTCCGGCTGAAGCCCCGCCCCGCGATCGCGTCGAGCAGCTGGGCAGGCCCGCGCGAGGCGAGCTTGGCGAGCGCCGTCTTGCCGCCGGGACCGAGCACGCGCTTGTCCTGCTCGATCGCCTCGACCGCGCGGCGCGCCCACTCGGCGGCGGGGACCGTCTCCCAGCCAGAGGTGTCGAGGTGGCGTGAGTACAGCTCGGTCGTCGCGTCGAGCATGTCGGATTCGACGCCGGGCGTCACGAGCTGGAGCGTGCGCACGCCGGTGCCGCGCAGCTCGCGCTGGAGCGACTCGGTGAAGGCGACGATCCCGGCCTTCGAGGCGGCGTAGGTCGAAGCGGAGGGGAAGTAGGCGTAGCCGCTGATCGAGGCGTTGTTGACGATCGTGCCGCGTCCGCGCGCGACCATCCCGGGCAGCACCCGCTGCGTCAGCTGGATCGCGGCGAGCAGGTTGACCTGCACCATCGCCTCGATCTCATCCATCCGCTGCTCCTCCAGCAGCCCGCCCGTCATCTGGCCGGCGTTGTTGACGAGCACGTCGATCGCGTCGAGCTCGTCACCCAGTTCCGCGAAGCAGCCGTCGAGCGCTTCGCGACTGGAGAGGTCGAGCCGCACCGGCACGACCTCGCGCACCCGGCTGCCCGCGACCTCCAGCGGCTCCCATCTGTCGAGCGACCGCACGCCGGCGAGCAGCCGCACCGGCCGCTTCGCCAGCTCCGCCGCCAGCGCGCGCCCGATCCCCCGGTTGGCCCCGGTGACGAGGCAGGTGGCGCCGTCGAGTCGCATCACCACCCACTACGGCCCGGCGCCCCGAACGGATCGCCGGGCCCGCGCGACTCAGCCCTCCGGCAGGTGACCGAGGTCGTTCCAGAGCTTCAGCGCCGGCGTTCCGCGCTCGTTGCCGATGATCGAGATGCTGGTCGGGTCGACGAGCAGGTGGCGGCCGGCGTCGGGGTGGAGGCCGAGCGCGACCGGCGCGAGCGTGCGCAGCAGGTGGGCGTGGGCGACGATCAGGACCGGGCCGTCAGCGGCGCGGGCCCGCTCGATCACCCTGGCGACGCGGGCGGCGGTCTGGGCGATCGTCTCGCCCCCGGGGCAGCCGTCGCGCCACAGGTCCCAGTCGGGCCGCTGCTCGCGGATCGCGGCGGTGGTGATGCCCTCGTACTCGCCGTAGTCGACCTCGACGAGGTCGTCGTCGAGCTGCAGCCGGTCAGCGAAGCCGGCCAGCTCGGCGGTGCGGCGGGCACGCTGGAGCGGGCTCGACAGCACGAGCGCGAAGTCGACGTCGCGCAGGCGCGGCTCGACCGTCGCGGCCTGGCGCTCGCCGTTGGCCGTCAGCGGGATGTCGGTGCGGCCGGTGTGCCGGCGGGTCAGCGACCACTCGGTCTCGCCGTGACGGACGAGCCAGAGGTCGTTCGGAGTCGTAGCCATGGCCCGCGACGATAGCCGCGCGCCCGGCGCGGCGGCGAGCGCCTCGCCCAGCCGCGCGCGGCCCGCCCGGCGCGGCCCGACGCGCCTACCCGTGGAAGCCGAAGTCGGTCGTGTACGTCGCGCCCGGCTGGCCCGACAGGCTGCTGTCGCGCAGCGGCACGCCGACCGCGATGCCGATCCCGATCTCGCGGAAGCGGCCGTTGAGGATGTTCTGGCGGTGGCCGGGGCTGTCCATCCACGCCTTCACGAGCGCGGCCGGCTGCGCCAGCGCCAGCGTCCCCCAGCCGATGTTCTCGCCGAGCGTCCAGGTCGCGCCCTTCGGCACGTACTGGGTCGACAGCATCCGCTGGAACGGCGTGCGGCCGTCGGGGGAGTCGTGCTCGAAGAAACGCTGCTCGACCATGTTGCGCGAGTGCGCCAGCGCCGCGCGGGTCAGCTTCGGGTTGATCCGCAGCGGCTTGAGGTTGCGCGCGGAGCGTTCGCGGTTGAGCAGGCAGAGGGTCGCGTCGGCGGCCTTCGCGACCGTCGTCGTGACCACCTCGACCTGCGCCGAGGCGCAGGCGGCGGTCGACGACTTGGCTCTGCCGGCGCCGTGGGCGGCGGCCGGGAGAGCGACGTAGGAGGCGAGCACGAGGACGACGACGCGAGTGAAGAGTCGGTGGCGCATGGTGCCCGACCATCGGCCCGGCCGCCGTCCCTCCCGAAGCGCGTCTACGTGCCTTGGACGTATGTCTGATCGCGACGAGCATGCGCGTCTGGACGTATGTGCGAGCGCCGGCGGAGGGTACGGTGGCGCCATGCCCCGCAGAGCCGATCGCCTCGCCGACTACCGCGCCAAGCGCGACTTCGACGCGACGAGCGAGCCGGCGGGCGGGGAGGACGACGCCTCGCCCCGGAAGATCGGCCCCAGCCGATCTTCCAAGGCGACGAAGTCGCCCAGGTTCGTGATCCAGCAGCACGACGCCACGCGCCTGCACTGGGACCTGCGGCTGGAGCACGACGGCACGCTCGCCTCGTGGGCGCTGCCGCGCGGGGTCCCGCTCGATCGCGGCGACGATCGCATCGCGGTGCGGACCGAGGACCATCCGCTCAGATACCTCGACTTCCACGGCGAGATACCGGCCGGCAGCTACGGCGCCGGCACGATGGAGATCTTCGACCGCGGCACCTACGAGACGCATGAGTTCACCGCCAGAAAGGTCGAGGTGACGCTGCGCGGCGAGCGGGTCGAGGGCCGCTACGGCCTCTTCCCGATCGGCAGAAGAGACGAGTGGATGATCCACCGCATGGATCCGCCTCAGGATCCCGCGCGCGAGCGGCTGCCCGAGCACCTGCCGCCGATGCTGGCGAAGGCCGGCGAGCTGCCGCCGCGCGCGCAGGAGGAGCAGTGGGGCCACGAGGTCAAGTGGGATGGGATCCGCGCGCTGCTGTGGTGCGACCACGGTCAGGTGCGGATCGAGAGCCGCACCCAGCGGGAGATCACCGACCGCTATCCGGAGATCAAGCCGATCGGCCGTGCGCTCGCCGCCCGCGGCATCTACGAGGTCCTGCTCGACGGTGAGCTGGTCGCACTCGACGACGCCGGCAAGCCGAGCTTCGAACGGCTGCAGAGCCGCATGAACGCCGGCAGCGAGGCGGCGATCAGACGGGCCGCGCGCGGCAATCCCGTCACGTACGTGATCTTCGACCTGCTCCATCGCGACGGCCGCTCGCTGCTCGACACCCCCTACGAGGCGCGCCGCGCGGTCCTCGACGGGCTGGCGCTCGACGGCGCCGCCTGGCGCGTCCCCGCCTACCATCGCGGCAACGGCGCGGCGCTGCTGGCGGCGACGCGCGAGCAGGGGCTGGAGGGGATCGTCGCCAAGCGGCTCGACAGCCGCTACGAGCCGGGCCGCCGCGGCGGCAGCTGGCTGAAGCTGCGCAACCGCCTGCGGCAGGAGCTGGTGATCGGCGGCTGGCTCCCGGGGGAGGGCAACCGCGAAGGTCGCATCGGCGCGCTGCTGGTCGGTGACCGTGACGAGCCCGGCGGCCCGCTCCGATACGCCGGCCGCGTCGGCAGCGGCCTCAGCGAGGCGCAGCTCGACGAGCTGCTCGCGCGCCTGCGCGAGCTGGAGCGCAGAACCCGCCCCTTCGCGAGAGCGAGCGCAAGCGCGCAAGGCGGCACGGCGAGCGGATCGAGATCGGCCGCGATCCCGCGCACCGCCCGCTGGGTCGAGCCGCTGCTGGTCGCCGACGTCGAGTACAGCGAGCGCACGCGCGAGGGACTGCTGCGCCAGCCGGTCTTCAAGGGGCTGCGCGACGACAAGCCGCCCGAGCAGGTCGTGCGCGAGCGCGCCGACCTGCGCGGCCAGAGACTGTCGAACTGGGACAAGGTGCTGTTCCCTCGGAGCGGCTTCACGAAGGGCGAGCTGATCGAGTTCTACGTCGCGATCGCGCCGACGCTGCTGCCGCACCTGCAAGATCGTCCGGTCACGCTGCGGCGCTGGCCCAACGGCGTCGAGGGCAGAACGTTCTACGAGAAGAACTCGCCCGCCCATCGGCCCGAGTGGGTCCAGACGGCGTCGATCTTCAGCTCCAGCGAGCGCAGACGGATCGACTACACGCTCGTGCAGGACGCGGCGACGCTGGCGTGGGTCGCCAACCTCGCGGCGATCGAGCTGCACCCGTCGCTGTCGCTCGCGCGCGACATGGAGCATCCGACGGCGGTCGTCTTCGACCTCGATCCTGGCGACGGCGCCGGCCTCGCCGAGTGCGCCGAGGTCGCGCTGCTGCTGGAGGGGCTGTTCGGTCAGCTGGGATTGCGCAGCGTCGTCAAGACCTCCGGCTCGAAGGGGCTGCAGGTCTATCTCCCGCTCGGTGAGCGCAGCGCGACCTACGCGCAGACGAAGCCGTTCGCCAGACGGATCGCCGAGCTGCTGGAGCAGCGCCTGCCGGAGCTGGTGGTCTCACGCATGACGAAGTCGCTGCGCACGGGCAAGGTGCTCGTCGACTGGAGCCAGAACGACGTCCACAAGACGACCGTCTCGGTCTACTCCGTGCGCGCGAAGGAGCGCCCGACCGTCTCGACGCCGCTGACGTGGGAGGAGCTGCGCGAAGCGCACGCCGCCGGCGCGACCGAACGGCTCGCGTTCGAGCCGCCGGAGGTGCTGCGGCGGGTCGCCGAGCAGGGCGACCTGTTCGCGCCGATGCTCGGCTCGGCGCAGCGTCTGCCGGCGCTCTGAGCGGCACCGGTCAACGGCGACGCGCCGCTTCGCGCGCAAGTCGCCTAGGATGCCGGGACCCCGACGCCGCGCGGCCCTTTCACCATGGATCCAGTCACTCTTCGCAACCGCCTGCTCGTCGCCACTGGAATGTGGCGCGAGGTCACCGGAACCCCGCTCCCGAGAGTCCCTCCGGGCAGACCGGAGAAGCAGGTCGAGTCGTTCGAGCTGCTGCTCGTCGACAAGCTGTGGGAGAGCGCGACGCCGGAGAACGCGCGCGAGATCGCGGACCGCACGTGGGACCTCGTCCACGACCGGCCCGACAGAGACCCGGTCCGCAGACGCGTCGTCGAGTGCCATGAGGCGCTCGCGCGCATGTCGCGCCTCGGCGACTGACCCGCGCCTCAGCGCCAAGTCGCGTCGGCCGCTGACCGGGCGGACGCTCCAGATGACAGAGCGCTGACGCGTGATGCCTTCTATCGGTCCAGTCGGGAACACGTTTGGTCAGCTACCGATCGCTTTGTTGAACGTTCGTCCAGGTTCCGCGCGCGGTCACGGTGCAGCAGACGAGGATGTTCCGGAATGGGTCAGCTTGCCGATGATGCGGATGCGATGGTGTTCGAGCGTGTCGCGCGCCTTGCCGCGCGCAGCCTCGGCGCACCATCGGCCCTGATCGCGCTGCGCTGCGGCGCCGGCATGACCGCCACGCCCGCGGCCGCCGCGCTCGGGCTCGCCGGCCCGCACGCGCTCGTCGCCGGCTGCGGGCTGCCGGAGGCGTGGTCCGACGGCGACCTCTTCGACGACGCGCTCCCGGGCGCGGCGGCGGCCTCGCTCGACGGACCGCTCGCGGTCGCCGACCTGCGCGCGACCCCGCGGCTGCGCGGCGGCGCCGCGGCAGCCGGGCTCGGCGCCATCGCCTGCGTCGCGGCGGCCCTGCGCGGTCGCGACGGCGCCGTCTTCGGCGCGCTCTGCGTCTACGACGTGCGCCCGCGCGCGTGGACCGACGAGGAGCGCGCGACGCTCGACGACCTCGCCGCGGTCGCCGCGCACGAGCACGAGCGGGCGCTCGACGTGCGCGAGCGCAGAGCGCTGCGCCACGTCGCGACCGCGGTCGCCCACGGCGCCGATCCCGAGGCCGTCCACACGCTCGTCGCGGCCGAGGCGGCACGCGCCTACGGCGCCGACGCCGGCGCGGTCGTCCGCTACGAGGACGAGCGTCACGCGCGCGTGATCGGGACGTGGGGGCGCGAAGGGGTCGAGCCGCTCGCGCTCGACGGTCTGCTGTCGCTCGAGGACGGCGGGATCGCCGCCGCATTGCGACGCGGCGAACCGGCGCGCGCCGACGGCGGCCCCGGCCACCAGCCGTTCCGCTACCGCGCCGGCGCCCCGATCGGCAGCGGCCAGCACGTCTGGGGCTTCGTCGCCGTGCTGTCGGGCGGCGAGCCGTTCGCGCCCGAGGTCGAGCACCGTGTCGCCGACTTCGCCGAGCTGATCGCGGCCGCGATCACGAACGCGGAGGCGCGCGGCGCGCTCGCCGCGCAGGCCGTCACCGACCCGCTCACCGGCTTGGCCAACCAGCGCGCCTTCCGCGAGCGGCTGGTCGGCGAGGCCGAGCGCGCCCGCCGTCACGGCCGCAACCTGGGTCTCGCGCTGATCGACCTCGACGGCTTCAAGTTCGTCAACGACACGTTCGGCCACCAGGTCGGCGACGACGTGCTCGTGACGGTCGCGCGACGCGCCGCCTCGACGGTCCGCGCCGGCGAGCTGCTGGCACGGCTGGGCGGCGACGAGCTGGCGCTGCTGCTGCCGGAGGCCGACGCCGACGAGACCTACGCGGCGGCCGAGCGGATCCGCCAGCTGGTCTCGCACGAGCCGATCGGTGCCGCCGGCGTCGTGACCGTCTCGATCGGCGTCAGCGACCTGCGGCTCGGCAACGACGGCGACGGGATGGTGCGCAGCGCCGACGACGCGCTCTACTGGGCGAAGGCCCAGGGCCGTGACGTCGTCGCACGCTGGGTGCCGGAGCTGCTCGACCACCAGCACGGCTCGGTGCAGCGCGCCGAGCGCGGCGCGCGCCGTCAGGCGCTGCTGGGGATCGGCGCGCTCGCTCGCGCGGTCGACGCGAAGGACCCCGACAGCGAGCGGCATTCCGAGCGCGTCGCCGAGCTGGCGGTGCGACTGGCGCGCGCGTCCGGCTGGCCGCCGCAGCGGCTGGCGCTGCTGCGCGAGGCGGCGCTCGTGCACGACGTCGGCAAGATCGGCGTGCCGGAGGAGGTCTTGAACAAGGGCGACCGTTCGCCGGCCGCGGCGGCGCAGTTGCGCGAGCACGCGAGGCTCGGCGCGGAGATCGCCTCCGAGGTGCTGAGTGCCGAGCAGGTCGCCTGGATCCGCTCTCACCACGAGCGCCCTGACGGCGGCGGCTACCCCGACGGGCTCGTCGGCGAGGCGATCCCGCCGGGCGCGAGGCTGCTGGCCGTCGCCGACGCGTGGGACGCGATGACGGGGCCGAGCAGCCACCGCCCGCCGAAGCCACCGGAGGTCGCGCTGGCGGAGTGCCGCGCGGGGGCCGGGACGCAGTTCGCGGCCGAGGCGGTCGCGGCGCTCGAACGGGTGTTGGCGACCGGCGAGCTGGCGCCGACGTGGGCGGCCACCTCGGCGATCTCGCTGGGCGCGTGAAGTCCCAGCAAACATGGTCGATTACGACCACTTCCGTGTGATTCCCTCACTTGTACGGAAAGGGGTGGCGTAGCAGGGTTTGGCCTGGTACGTTCTCCGCCGTAAGGCCGGCCGAACGCGCCGGTGCCAAAGCAGTGCGACGCACGCGGGTTCGTTGGGGACAAACAACTTCCTCCGCGGATGCAGCACGAATCGCAGTGGAGGGCATACGTGCCGACCGGAACCGTGAAGTGGTTCAGCGACGAGAAGGGCTTCGGCTTCATCACTCCCGATGAGGGCAGCAGGGACCTCTTCGTCCATCACACCGGCATCAACGCGGACGGGTACCGCTCGCTCGCCGAGGGCGCCAAGGTCTCGTACGACGAGGAGCAGGGCGACAAGGGCCCCAAGGCCGTCAACGTCGCCGCCATCTGAGTCAGCTCGCGACGTCGCACGCAAAGGCTCCCGCGGGCGGGGGCCTTTCGTGTTTAAGGAGCAAGGCGGCCGCCGGGCGACCGCTACCCTGGGCGTTGACCCAACTCCCGGACGGTCGTCGCGATCCGGGGCGCGGGGCGCTCGGACAGGCCTGATGCGTACAATGGGGTAAATCCTGATCGAACTTTGGGGTATCTGGCGCGGTGAACAAGACGGTTGAAGAGCGCGAACGAGTCGTCGTGCGGTTCGCGGGCGATTCCGGCGACGGCATGCAGCTGGCCGGCGGTCGCTTCACGGACGCGACGGCTGTGCTCGGCAACGATCTTGCGACGCTGCCCGACTTCCCGGCTGAGATCCGCGCGCCCGCGGGCACGATCCCGGGCGTCTCGGCCTTCCAGATCCACTTCGCCTCGCGTGACATCCTCACGCCCGGCGACGCGCCGAACGTGCTCGTCGCGATGAACCCGGCGGCGTTGAAGGCCAACCTCGCGTCGCTGCCGCGCGGCGCGACGATCATCGTCAACGAGGACGCGTTCACGAGACGCAACCTGGAGAAGGCCGGCTACCCGGTCTCCCCGCTCGAGGACGACTCGCTGGCGGAGTTCACGGTCCATCGCGTGCCGATGACGACGTTGACGACGCGCGCGTCGGAGGCGCTCGAAGGCGTTGGCACGCGTGACGCCGGACGCGCGAAGAACCTCTTCGCGCTCGGGCTGCTGTCGTGGCTCTATGACCGTCCGACCGAGGTCACCGAGCGCTGGATCGAGGGCAAGTTCGCCTCCAAGCCGGCGGCGAAGGCGGCCAATCTCGCGGCCTTCCAGGCCGGCTGGTCGTTCGGCGAGACGACCGAGATGCTCGACGTGCAGTACAAGATCCTGCCGGCGGTCGACGTCGATCCGGGCACCTACCGGCAGATCAACGGCACCTCCGCGACGGCGCTCGGCCTGCTGGCCGGGAGCGTGCGCGCGAGACTGCCGCTGCTGCTCGCCTCGTACCCGATCACGCCCGCGTCGGAGCTGCTGCACGAGCTCGCCAAGCACGAGGGACTCGGCGTCCGCACCGTCCAGGCCGAGGACGAGATCGCCGCGGCCGGCGTCGCGCTCGGCGCGGCCTTCGGCGGCCACCTCGGGATCACCTCGACCTCCGGGCCGGGCATGGACTTGAAGGCCGAGACGATCGGCCTCGCGCTGATGCTCGAGCTGCCGATGGTGATCGTCGACGTGCAGCGCGCCGGTCCGTCGACCGGCCTCCCGACCAAGACGGAGCAGTCGGATCTCTTGATGGCGCTGTACGGCCGTCACGGCGACGCGCCGCTGCCGATCGTCGCGGCGCGGACACCCGGCGACTGCTTCAGAAGCGCGTTCGAGGCGGTCCAGATCGCGATCGAGCGGCGCACGCCGGTGATCCTGTTGACCGACGGCTTCCTGGCGAACTCGTCGGAGCCGTGGCGGATCCCGTCGCTGGAGGAGCTGCCGGAGATCGATCCCGGCTTCGCCGTGGCGCCGGCTTCCGAGGAGGAGACGTTCCTGCCGTACGCGCGCGACGAGCGCGGCGTGCGGCCGTGGGCGCCGCCCGGCACGCCCGGCCTCGAGCACCGCATCGGCGGCATCGAGAAGCAGGACGGGACGGGCAACATCTCCTACGACCCCGCCAACCACGCGACGATGACGCGGCTGCGCGCGGAGAAGGTGTCGAAGATCGCCGCCGACCTGCCGGCGCTCGAGGTCGACGACCCGGACGGCGACGCCGATGTGCTCGTGCTCGGCTGGGGATCGACCTACGGCTCGATCCGCGCCGGCGTCCGCCGTGTGCGCGACAGAGGGCTGAAGGTCGCGCAGGCGCATGTGCGCTACATCAATCCGCTGCCGGCGAACATCGGCGAGGTGCTGCGCGCCTACCCGAAGGTGCTCGTGCCGGAGATGAACACCGGCCAGCTCGTGAAGGTGCTGCGAGCCGAGTTCCTCGTCGACTGCAAGCCGTACAACAAGATCACCGGCCAGCCGCTGTACGCGGCCGAGCTGGAAGAGGCGATCGTGGAGCTGATCGAAGCCCCGCTGGAGGTCCCCGCATGAGCGCGACCCTGCACGTCAACGGCAACGGCAACGGTCACGAGCACAGACTGACGAAGGCCGACTTCCAGTCCGACCAGGAGACGCGCTGGTGCCCGGGGTGCGGCGACTACGCGATCCTCAACGCCGTTCAGACGCTGATGCCCGACCTCGGCGTGCCGACCGAGAAGACGGTCTTCG
Source organism: Conexibacter stalactiti (assembly GCF_033542075.1). NCBI lineage: Bacteria > Bacillati > Actinomycetota > Thermoleophilia > Solirubrobacterales > Conexibacteraceae > Conexibacter > Conexibacter stalactiti. The sequence goes on along the minus strand of NZ_JAWSTH010000057.1, from coordinate 23,568 downwards.
TGACCGGCATCGGCTGCGCGGGCCGCTTCGCGTACTACATGGACACGTACGGGATGCACAGCATCCACGGCCGTGCCGCGACGATCGCGACCGGGCTGGCGACGACGCGCGAGGACCTCTCGATCTGGGTCGTCTCAGGTGACGGCGACGCGCTCTCGATCGGCGGCAACCACCTGATCCACGCGCTGCGCCGCAACGTGCCGGTGAAGATCCTGCTGTTCAACAACCAGATCTACGGGTTGACGAAGGGTCAGGCGTCGCCGACCTCCGAGCGCGGCAAGATCACGAAGTCGACGCCGTTCGGCTCGCACGACCGGCCGTTCAACCCGATCGCGCTGGCGCTCGGCGCCGAGGCGACCTTCGTCGCCCGCACGCTCGACCGCGACAGAAAGCACATGACCGAGGTGCTGCGCCAAGCGGCTGAGCACAGAGGCGCGTCGCTCGTCGAGATCTACCAGAACTGCCCGGTCTTCAACGACGGCGCCTTCTTCAACCTGACGGAGAAGGACACGAAGGTCGCCGCCCAGATCCGGCTGGAGCACGGTCAGCCGATCAGCTTCGGCCCGGAAGGGCACGAGCACGGCGTCGCCCGGGCCGAGGACGGCGGGCTGGAGATCGTGCCGCTCGCCGGCAACGAGCAGCGGCTGCTGGTGCACGACCAGCATCGCGAGGACCCGTCGCTGGCGTTCGCGCTGGCGCGGCTGGCCGATCGTCCGACGGAGCCGACCCCGATCGGCGTCTTCCGTCAGGTGGAGCGTCCGATCCACGGCGCCGCCGCGAGCGAGAACCCCGGCCGCCACGTCGGCGACACCGCCGCGCTCGACCACCTGCTGCACGCCGGCGACACTTGGACCATCGCCGGCCCCTGATCGGCACACGGCGGGCGGCGCACAGTTGCGCCGCCCCCGTACGATGAAGCCATGCGCATCCTGGTGATCGAGGACGAGACGGCGATCGCCGACTTCGTCCAGCGCGGGCTGCAGGCTGAGGGCTACGCGGTCACGGTCGCCGGCGACGGCGTCGAGGGCGAGCAGCGGGCGCTGCACGACGACGTCGACCTGGTCGTGCTCGACGTGATGCTGCCCGGACGCGACGGGCTCGCGGTGCTCGCCTCGATTCGTCGCGTCAAGCCGGAGCTGCCGGTCGTGATGCTGAGCGCGCGCGCGACCGTCGACGATCGCGTCGCCGGCCTCGACGGCGGCGCGACCGACTACGTCACGAAGCCGTTCTCGTTCGACGAGCTGGCGGCGCGCGTGCGCGCGCATCTGCGGCGTCCACGCCAGCGCGACGCGACGACCTTGTCGGCGGCCGGGATCGAGCTCGACCTGCTCGGCCGCACCGTCCACCGTGACGGCGTCGAGCTGCGCCTGTCCGCGCGCGAGTTCGACCTGCTCGCCTACTTCCTGCGGCATCCCGACCAGGCGCTCTCGCGGCAGCAGATCCTCAGCGCGGTGTGGGGCTACGACTTCGACCCCGGCACCAACGTCGTCGAGGTCTACATCCGCTACCTGCGACGCAAGCTCGAACTGCCAGGCAGACCTGCACCGATCGACACGCTGCGGTCGGTCGGGTACCGCCTGACGACCCGGCCATGAGCACACGCGGGGGCAGCGACGGAGGCTCCCGCAGGCGTTGGCGGTGGCTGCGCGGCCTGCGCGCGCGGCTGGCGCTGTCGATCTCGCTGATCCTGGTGATCACGCTCGGGACGGCGTTCATCGCGACCTACCGCGGCACCGGCACAGAGGTCCGCAACCAGATCGACCGCGACCTGCGCACCGACGCCCAGGCAGTCGACGACCGGCTCGGCTACGACGCGAGACCGAGAGCGCTCGCGCTGGCGGCCGAGGAGTACCTGCTCGACCGGCGCTCCTTCGGCGCCACCTCGCGCCTCTATCTGATCCGCATCAGAGGCGGCACGGTCGTCTCCAACCTGCCGGAGCTGAGCCCGGAGGAGGAGGGCGACCAGCGCGTCGGCCGCGACGTGCTCGGTCCGCGCCGCGAGAGCGGCGAGGCGCGCGCGCTGCGGACCGCCGACGTGGGGCTCTCGACCGTGCGCGTCAACGACGAGCCGCTGCGGCTCTATTTCGTCAGAGTCGTGCGCGGCGGCAGAGAGGTCGCGGAGATCGGCGTGGGCGAGTCGGCGGCGTCGGTCGGGCGGGCGCAGAGCGGCGTCGCGCGGACCTTCCTCGTCGCCGGGTCGGTGACGCTGCTGGCCGCGATCGTGCTCGGCTTCGCGTTCGCGACGCGGCTGTCGAAGCCGCTGCGCAGAATGGCGACGACGGCCGCTGAGGTGACCGCCGGCGACCTCTCGCAGCGGATCGGCTCCAGAGGCCCGCGCGACGAGGTGCGCGTGCTGTCGGACGCCTTCGACTCGATGCTCGACCGGCTGGAGGACGCCTTCGCACGCCAGCGCGGCTTCGTCGCCGACGCGTCGCACGAGCTGCGCACGCCGCTGACCGTGATCCGCGGCCAGCTGGAGGTGCTGGCGCGGCAGAGAGACGTCACGCAGGCCGACGTCCGCCACGTCGACGAGGTCGTGCGCACCGAGGTCGTGCGGATGGAGCGGCTGGTCGAGGACCTGCTGCTGCTCGCGCGCGCCGACGAGGGCGAGCTGGTGCGGCCCGGGACGGTCGAGCTGGCGCCGTTCGTCGAGGAGCTGTTCGACTCGCTGACGCTGACGGCCGACCGCAACTTCGAGCTGAGCGCGCTGCCGCAGGGCAAGCTGCACGCCGACGAGGACCGCATCGCCCAGGTCGTCCGCAACCTCGCCCGCAACGCCGTCGAGTACACCGCCCCCGGCGGCCTCGTGCGGCTGACGGTGACGCCGATCGGCCGCAGCCGCGTCGAGTTCGCGCTCGAGGACGACGGCCCCGGCATACCGCCCGAGCAGCGCGACCGCGTCTTCGACCGCTTCCACCGCACCGACAGCGCCCGCGCCCGCCGCACCGGCGGCGCCGGCCTCGGCCTCGCGATCGCGCGCGCGATCGTCGCCGCCCACGGCGGCCGCATCTACGCCGGCAGCTCGCCCGAGGGCGGCGCCCGCGTCGCCTTCGTCCTGCCCGGCTTCCGCCCCGCGGGCAGGCGCGCGGGGCGGGAGCCGGCGGGGCGGTCCTGAGCGCGCGACCTGCTCGCACGCCGACGGTCAGAACACGCACATCCGATCGGAGGGGGTTCGATCGGAGGGTTTTGTGTGCGTCGATCACTGTGGGGCTGGGTGCGCGTCGTAGCTTTCCTACAGGTGGCACGAAGTGGCTTGTAGGGTGGGGACGAATGAAGGATGCATACAAGAAAAATAGAGTAAAGATAGTTCACGACGGCTGTGCAATGTCGGACTGAATACTTGCGTGGCGCGGACGGACCTTGGTACGGTCATTACCGTCGCCGACGGGAGGCGGGATGGATGGCGGTCAGTTCTGCTCTGCCTCTCCGTCGCTAAGAGCGCTGTGTAGCGCGCGGTGCTCGTCATTACGTCAGGGGGTGATGGGAGGCGCGGGGGATCCGTGTCTAGTTAATTACTGTATTGCATTCGCAGTGCGCCGTGTGTGCGCGTGCGTGTGCTCAATGCTCCCGCGCTCGCGGGAGCGAACGAGGAGATGACATGAAGAAGTTCCTGTTTGCGTCGGTTCTGGCGACGCTCGCCGCGATGGCATTTGCGTCCAGCGCGTCCGCGACGATATCGAGCCCGGCACCGGGTGGATCCGTGACCGGTTCCGGCAACGTCACGTTCAGAGGCAACATACTCAGCACGTCCTGTGCCATCAGAGTCGGCGCGACCGTCGCCACCACGACGACGGCCAACATCACCAGCGCTGCGTTCACTGGTTGTGGGTCGCTCGCCACGCTGACCGTCCTAGGTCTGCCCGGGACGCCGTGGAGAAAGTCGATCACCCTAAGCCCGCGTAACTTCACCATCACCGGTGTGCAGGTGCGTGTGCAGGTCCCGTTCGTGCTCGATTGCCTATACAGCGGATCGCTGTCGGGCACCTACACGGTCGGTGCTAATTCGAGACTAACGATCACTGCTGATGCTCTCTCGCTCGTGAGAGCCACTACTGGTGATTGCAGCAGAGACCCGACGGTGACGGGTTCGATAACGACCAACGCGACGACGGTCTGAGAACCACCTCTCGGTGGTGATCTCGTCCGGGGCGGCGTGCTGCCGCCCCGGACTGGCGTCGTTGAAGTGGCTGGTGGTCGAACGTACTTGCATTTTTCGGAGCGGCACGGCAATACTGAAAGACGGTGGTGTTTTTGAGCTTCGGCTGGCTGCCTGGCTCACGAGAGGGAGGTGTCGTTGTGGGAGGAGCGAGCGGCGGAGCCGCGCGTGGGAAGGGCGGGCCGAGGCGCCGCCCGCGAGGCGCGGCAGCGAGCGCGGCGCTCGGCGTGGTCGCCGGAGTCATGCTCACGACCGTGCCGGCGCAGGGCGCGCCGGCCGGGCGGGCATACGAGATGGTCTCCCCGCCGGCCAAGAGCAACGGCGGCGTCGTCTTCGGCCACCGCGCCTCCGACGACGGCAACGCGCTCGCGTTCCAGATGAACGCCGCCACGGGCCCGGGGGACGGGGCGTTCGCCCTGACGCCGTACGTCTCGCGTCGCACGCCGGAGGGATGGGTCTCGAACAGCGCCGCGCCGCCGATCCGCGCCGAGCACCGCGGCACCAGCGAGGTGTCCGCGTGGGCGGCCGACTTCTCCGACGACTTCTCCGAGGCGATCATCCAGACCAACGACCCGATCGACCTGGCTGATCTCGAACCGGTCGCGGGCGGCGATCTCGGCCGCGGCTTCGACCTCTATGGCTTCAGGCCGGTCGAGCGGACCGCTCGCTGGATCTCCCGTCCGGTCCCGGCGCTCGCGGCCGAGTACGGGCCCGGGGGCGCGAGCACCGCGTACGCAGGTCGCTCCCGCGATGGCCGACACATGTTCTTCACCTCGGCCAGACGGCTGGTGCCCGAGGCGCCGCTGGTCGGCGAGAACCTCTCGATCGCGTATGAGGCGGTCGACGGGCAGGTCCGGCTCGCGGCCGTGCTGCCGGACGGCAGCCCGTACGGCGGCTGGTCGCTGGTCCCGGGCACGCCCTTCATCGCCAGCGCGCGCGGCACGCAGGCGATCTCGCGCGATGGCTCGCGGATCTACTGGACCACGTCGGCCGATCCCGTCGTCGACGCGCTGTACCTGCGCGAGGACGGCGAGCGCACCTTCGTCGTCTCCGCCTCCCAGGTGTCGGGCGAGGAAGGGGAGCTGCGGGCGGGCGTCTTCATGGGCGCGACGCGCGACGGCGGGACCGTCTACTTCAACAGCCCGAGCAGTCTGACCGACGACGCGACCGGCGGCGGCCTCTACCGCTGGGACCGCGCGACCGAGCAGCTGACCTTCCTCCACGAGGGCGGCGGCTTCGATGCGACGGCGGTGCTGTCGGAACGCGGCGACCGCCTCTACTTCACGACGAGCAGCGGGGCTGATCGCGACCTCTACCTCTGGGACGAGAGCGAGGACCAGCTCAGACACGTCGCGGAGATCGGCCAGGACACCGGTCTCTACGCCGACCCGCGCCTGCGCGTCTCCTCGGACGGGCGTTTCGCGGCGTTCACCTCGACGCACTCGCTCGATCCGCGCCATGTGAGAGAGACGGTCGCGGTCTATCGCTATGACGCGGGCATCGACGAGGTCGTCTGCGCCTCATGCCGCCCTGACGGTGAGCCGAGCAGAGGGCCGTCGGAGCTGACCGCGTCGATCTCCAGATACGCCGTCCTGGCTGACGCGCGCAACGTCAACCCGCGCAACTTCGCGGCTGACGGGCGGCTCTACTTCCAGACGCCCGATCCGCTCGCGCCCGAAGACACCAATGGAGCGCTCGACGTCTACGAGTTCGATGGCGACCGCCCGACGCTGATCTCCAGCGGCAGAGGCGACGGCAGCGAGCTCGTCGACAACAGTGACGACGGCACGAGCGTGTTCTTCACGACTGCCGACGCGTTGGTGCGCAGAGACACCGACGGTGGCTACCCCGACGTCTACGTCGCGCGCGTCGGCGGCGGCTTCCCGGAAGGCGACGCCGCCGCCGAGGGCTGTCAGGGTGACGCCTGCCAGGGGCCGTCGAGCGTCGCGCCGGTCTTCCCGGCGGCAGGCAGCGCGCTCGCGCCCGACAGCGACGACCGTCCCCCGGCGGCGCCACGGCTGCGCATCGTGAGACCGGATGCGAGAGCCGTGCGGCGATTCGCCGCGGTCGGCGAGCTGACGCTGCGCCTGCGCGCGACCGCGGGCGGTGCGGTCACCGCGACCGCCAATGCGCGGATCGGCAGACGGCAGCGCGTCGTGGCGCGCGCGACGAGCGTGGTGCCGGCGGCGGGGACCGTCGCGCTGCGGCTGCGGCTCTCCGCCGCGGCGAGACGCCAGCTGACGGCGCGGCGAGTCCTGAGAGTGCGCGTCAGCGCACGGATCACGGGCGCCGCGTCCGACCCGAGCATGCTGCTCACGCTGCGGGCGGGGAGACGGTGAGAGCGATGGGGACGGAGAGGACGAAGATGGGGAAGAAAGCGCTCACCGCGGCGCTGGCCGCCGCGTGCCTCGTCACGCTCGCCGCGTCGGCGCCGGCGGCGGCGGAGTTCGGGATCGAGAGCTTCGACACCGACACGCACACGCCGATCCCGGATCCGAGCGATCCCGACGCGGCGCCGAGCAGACACCTGTCGCAGGCCGGCGCGCACGCCGACTCGACCGTGCGCTTCCGCGTCAGAACGAAGGGCGACGGCCACGGCTACACGATCACCGACGGCTCGCTGAAGGACGTCGTGCTCGACCTGCCTCCCGGCTTCGCAGGCAACCCGCAGGCAGTGCCGCAGTGCAACCCCGCCCACTTCAACAACCTGGCCGGCGAGAACTGCCCGCCGAGCACGCAGGTCGGCTTCGCGAGAACCGAGCTGCCGAACAACTCGCTCGGAAGACCGAACTTCTTCCGCACGAGCCCGGTCTACAACCTGAGACCGGCCGCGGGCGAGACGGCCGCGTTCGGCTTCTACGTCGTCTTCGTGCCGGTGAAGATAGTGGCGTCGGTTCGCTCCGACGGCGACTTCGGTCTGCGGACGACGGTCGGCAACATCAGCCAGGCGGCGACCGTCTTCGGCCAGGAGCTGACGCTGTGGGGCGTCCCGGCCGACCCGGTGCACGACTACCAGCGCTACTCCAACGGCCTCTTCTCGGCGACCGGCGCTTCGGCCGGCGTCGAGCCGAGACCGTTCCTGACGCTGCCGCCGGCCTGCAACGGCCCGCAGGTGACGACATTGAGAGCGCGTCCCTGGGGCGGTGGCGGCTGGGTCGAGACGCAGGACGTCGCCGACGACCCGGTCACCGGCGATACGTCAGGGCCGAAGGGCTGCGAGAAGCTGGGCTTCGGGGCGTCGTTGAGCATGCGCCCGAACGACACGCGCGCTGCCGCGCCGGCACCGTACACCGCGCGACTGAACGTCGCGCTCGACGAGAACCCGCGCGGCCTCGCGACCGCGAATGTGCGCAACGTGCAAGTGACGCTGCCCGAGGGCGTGTCGATCTCGCCATCGTCGGCAGACGGGCTCGGTGCCTGCCGCGCCGATCAGCTCGGTCTGGGGACGGCCGCGGAACCGACCTGTCCGGATTCCTCGAAGATCGGCGACGTCGAGATCGAGACGCCGCTGCTGCCGAGTCCGCTGACCGGCGAGGTCTACCTGCGGGCGCCGACGCCGGAGCGGATGTTCGCGATCGCGCTGGTCGTGCGCGGCCACGGGCTGCTGCTGAAGCTGCCCGGCGAGATCGATCCCGATCCCGTCACCGGCCGGATCTCGACGAGCTTCTCGAACAACCCACAGCTGCCGTTCGAGCAGCTGACGCTGCGCTTCAAGGGCGGCCCGCGCGCGCCGCTGACCAACCCGCGCGACTGCGGTCCGAAGACGACGACCACGACGATCACGTCGTGGGCCGGTCACCGCGTCACCTCCGAGGACACCTTCACGATCGACCGGGGACCGGACGGCGGACCGTGTCGTGCGCTCGGCTTCGCGCCGAGCTTCGCGGCCGGCAGCGTTGATCCCGCGGCCGGTCGCTCGTCGACCTTCACGCTCGCCTTCGGCCGCGGCGACGCCGATCACGACCTCAGCACGATCGACGTGCGGATGCCGCCGGGTCTGACCGGGCGGCTCGCGATCGCCGACCAGTGCGCCGACGCGCTCGCCGCTGCCGGCGGCTGTCCGGCGTCGGCGCGCGTCGGCAGCGTCACAGTCGGCTCCGGCGCCGGCGCAAGCCCGTTCTACCTGCCCGGTCGCGTGTACATGACCGGGCCCTACAAGGGGGCGCCGCTCGGACTCGCGATCGTGGTGCCGGCCGTCGCGGGTCCGTTCGACCTCGGCACCGTGGTGGTGCGAGCGGCCGTCTTCGTCGATCGCTCGACCGCGGCGCTGCGGGTCGTCGCGGATCCGATGCCGACGATCCTCGAGGGTGTCCCGCTGCGCGTCCGCGCGGTCAACGTGCGGATCGACCGCGACGGCTTCATGGTCAACCCGACCGGCTGCGGACGCAAGCAGGTCACCGCGACGATCGGCTCGGCCGCTGGCAGCAGCGCCGCGGTCGCCTCGCGCTTCGCGGCAGTGGACTGCGGGTCGCGGCCGCTGAAGCCGGCGATGACACTGGCGGTCGGCGCGCGCGGCAAGCTGACGAGAGGCAAGCGGACGCCGTTCACGGCGACGCTCGCGCAGACGCCTGGACAGGGCAATCTGAAGTCGGTCGAGGTGACGCTGCCGAAGACGCTCAACTCGCGCCTCGACGTCGTCAACCGCAGAGAGGCCTGCTCGATCGAGCAGTTCGCCGCCGACAGATGTCCGATGCGGGTCGGCACCGGCACGGCCGTGACGCCGCTGCTGCGGCAGCCGCTGACGGGGCCGGCGTACTTCGTCTACAACCCGGCGCGCAGACTGCCCGACCTGGTCGTGCGGTTGAAGGGCCAGGTTGCCGTCGACCTCGTCGGCAAGGTCACGATCACGAGAGATCTGCGCCTGCGAACGACGTTCGACGCAGTCCCCGACGTACCGATCTCGCGCTTCCGGCTCGCGCTCGCGAGCGGGCCGAGAAACGGCCCGATCGGTGTCGTGCGAGATCTCTGCGGCGCTGAGGCGCGCGCGGCGACGGCGTCGATCGCGTTCGTCGGCCACAACGGCAAGCGCGTCGACCTCGATCAGAGACTGCGGATCAACGGGTGCCGGGCAACGACGAGAGCACGCGGCGCGGCGAAGAAGACCCCGACGAGGAGGAACCGGTGAACAGTCGGAAGAGCCGCGCGGCGGTCGCCGCGCTCGGGGCGCTGATCGCGGCGCTCGCGTGCGCGGCGCTGCTGGCGCCCATCGCCGGCGCCGCGCCGTTCGGTCCCTACGGCGCGCTGTTCTCCAGCGGGCCAGACGGCGTCCCGAGGCATCAGGAACGGGTCGCCATCGACCGCGCGAGCGGCAACGTGCTCGTGACCAACCAGGTGACCGACACGGTCGACGTCTACGCGCCGGCCGGCACGAGCGGGACGTTGCTGACCAGCTTCGGAGCAGGTGAGCTGAGCGACCCCTTCGGGATCGCCGTCGACCAGAGAACGGGCGCCGTGTATGTCAGCGACGCCGGCAACAACAGGATCGCGCGGTACACCGTCGTGCCAGGCGATCCGCCGGCCTACACGCCCGACGGCGCGTTCACCGGTCCGGCGCAGGGCAGCGGCGCCGGTGAGATCGGCAGCTTCGCCGCGCCGCTGGCGATCGACGGGGCCGCAGACAGACTGCTGGTCGCCGACCCCGGCAACCAGCGGGTTCTGCGGCTCACGCTCACCGGCGCTGACGGTGGACTCGACTTCGACGGTTCCGACTCGCCCGACGGCGTCTTCACGGGGCTGCTCGACATCGCGGTCGACTCGACCGGAGACGTCGTCGTCGTGGACTCGACCGGCGACGTCGCGAACGGGGGCGGCGACAGCCGTGTGCTGCGCTTCGACGCGGCCGGGACCTACGAGGCGCGGATCGGCGCCGCGCTGTCGCGCCCGGCGACGGTCGCGATCCGGCCGCAGGGCGACGAGGTGCTCGTGTCGTGGAACCAGGACGCCGTCACGCGCGACGAGTCCGCGCAGATCGACCTGTTCGCCAGCGACGGCACCGGGCTCGGCACGCTGCCGGCCGCGCCGGCCGCGCTCTACTCGGTGATCACGGGGATGGCGGTTGCCGACGGTTCCGACGGCAGCCTCTACGTTGGCACGGATGTCGACCGCGCCTTCGGCGGCGCCTATGGCACCTGGAGCGTGCAGACGTACGTCCCGCCGAGCGCGCCGACGGTCGCCGACGAGGCCGTCGCCACCGCCGGCATCGCCGTGGCCGACGTGACGGGCACGGTCGCGACCAACGGTGCGGACACGTCGTATCGCGTCGAGTTCGGCCGCGCCGGCGAAGGCTACGGCGAGAGCTCAGCCGTCGAGGTCCTGCCGCACGCCGCGGATCCGCAGACGGTCACGGTCAGACTGACGGGGCTGGAGCCCGACACCGACTACGAGTTCCGCTTCGTCGTCGACAACGGCGTCGGCGGTCCGGTCACCGGCAGCGGCGGCACGTTCTCGACGCTGCCGTCGCTGGCGCTGGCGACGCTCGGCGCGGCGACGGACGTCACGCGCGGCGCCGCGACCGTCCACGCGCAGATCGAGACCCACGGTGCCGTGGGCAGATACGCCTTCACGGTCGCCGAGGTCGGCGGCCCCGAACGGCACGCGCTGCCGCTGACCGAGCTGCCGGCCAGCTTCGGGCCGACAGCGGTCTCGGGACGGGTGGGCGGCCTGTCGCCTGGCAAGACCTACACGGTCGAGCTGCACGTCCGCACCGTCAGCGGCACGGTCATCCCCGCGCCGGTGCGCTTCTCGACGTTGCCGCTGCCGGCGAGACCGCCGGTGAGCCGCGGTGGCGATGACGGCACGCGCGCCTATGGCTGTGCGGCACCGCGCCTCACCGGCACGAGCGGCACGGCACGTCGTGGAGGTCAGCTGACGCTGACGGGCTCCGACCTCGGCACCTATGGCGTCGTCACGGTGGACGGCGTGCAAGCCGAGATCCGCGCCTACGCCGCCGATCGTGTGACGGTCGTCGTGCCGGATGACGCGGCACGCAGAGCACGCGTGACGCTCGACTGCGGCCGTGCGACCCAGCCGCTCACCGTCGCGGTCGGCGGCGCGGGAGCGCTTCGTCCGACGCTCGCGGCCGCCAACGTCAGAGGCGCGCGGGCGACGCTGTCGGTGCGAACGCCGGGGAGAGGCGTCGTCCTGGTACGCGGCGGCAGACTGCTGCGCGCCGGCTCCGCGAGATCGACGAGAACGGGGACCGTGCGCGTGGGCGTCGTGCTCAGCAGAGCCGGAAGACGCGCGCTCGCGCGTGCGAGAAGCGGTCGTCTGCGGGTGCCGGTGACGGTCCGCTTCCAACCGCCGCGTGGCGGTGGCAGCGCGACCACCCTGCGGGCGACGCTCCTCTTCAGACGCTGAGCGGGGGCGGAACGCGACCAGGGGAGGGCGGTGACGAGCGCGGGCTCGTCACCGCCGCCGCCTCAGTGGTCGGCGACGCTGCCGTCGGGGTCGGCGAGCGGGAGGCCGCCGTCGACCCAGGCGACGATGCCGCCCGTCATGTTGCGCGCGTCCCAGCCGGAGGCGCGGAAGGCGTCGGTCGCCATCTGGGAGCGGCCGCCGACGCGGCAGTAGAAGACCACGGGCCGGTTCGGGTCGAGCTGCTCGGCGGCCGTCATCAGCTCGCCGAGCGGGATGTGGCGGTCGCCGGCGATCGCGCCGGCCTCGTGCTCGTGCGGCTCGCGCACGTCGACGAGCTGGACGGAGTCGTCCTCGGCGAGCAGCGCCTGGACCTCGGCGGGCGTGTGTTCGGTCGGGCTGGACATGCTCTGGAGGATAGTGGGGCCACCGCCGCTCCGACCCGCGCGAAGCGGCACGTGGGCGGGGTACGCTGACCGCATGTGGCGCAACTGGGCAGGCGACGAGAGCTGCCGGCCGCGCGTGATCGAGCGGCCGGGCTCTGTCGCCGAGGTCGCCGCCGCGCTGGAACGGGCCGAGACGGCCGGGGAGCGGCTGCGGGTCGCGGGCTCCGGTCACTCCTTCACCGACGTCGCGTGCAGCGACGAGCGGCTGATGACGTTGGAGCGGATGGGCCGCGTGCTCGACGTCGACCGTGCGAGCGGGCTCGTGCGGGTCGAGGGCGGGATCACGCTGCGGGCGCTCAACGCTGAGCTGGCCGCTCACGGCCTCGCGCTCGAGAACCTCGGCGACATCGACGCGCAGACGGTCGCGGGCGCGATCTCGACCGCGACGCACGGGACCGGCGCGCGGCTGCCGAACCTCTCCGCGCAGGCGGAGGCGGTCGAGCTGGTGCTCGCCGACGGCAGCACGCGCCGCTTCGCCGCCACCGACGCCGACCGCGACCCCTACCTCGCCGCGCGCGTCGGGGTCGGCAGCCTCGGCGTCATCAGCGCCGTGACGCTGCGCTGCGTCCCCGCCTTCACGCTCCATGGCGTCGACGCCCCGGCGCCGCTGGCGGAGACGCTGGAGCGGCTGGATCAGCACGGCGCCGCCAACGACCACTTCGAGTTCTACGTCTTCCCGTACGCGCGCACGGCGCTGACACGCACCAACAACCGCGTCGAGGCGCCGCCGCGGCCGCGCTCGCCGCGCCGCGCGTGGGCCGAGGACGTGCTGCTGACCAACCACGCCTTCCATGCCTTCTGCCTCGCCGGGCGGGCGGCCCCGCCGCTGATCCCGGCGCTCAACCGGATCGTCACGCGCGTCGCCGGCAGCAGCGAGAAGACCGACCGCAGCGACCGTGTGTTCGCGACGAGACGGCTCGTGCGTTTCACCGAGATGGAGTACGCGCTCCCGCGCGAGCAGACCGCGGCGGCGCTGCGGCGCGTGCTGGCGCTGATCGAGCAGCGCAGGCTGGCCGTCCCGTTCCCGATCGAGGTGCGGCTGGTCGCCCCCGACGACGCGCTGCTGAGCCCCGTGCACGGCCGCGAGAGCGGCTACATCGCCGTCCACATGTTCCGCGGGATGGAATGGCGGCCGTACTTCCGCGCCGTCGAGCAGATCATGGACGAGCACGATGGCCGTCCGCACTGGGGCAAGCGCCACTTCCAGACCGCGGCGACGCTGCGCCCCCGCTATCCCGCCTGGGATCGCTTCCAGGCGGTGCGGGGCCGGCTCGACCCGGCCGGCCGCTTCGGGAATATGTACACCGACCGCGTCCTCGGTCCGGTCGGGACGCCGATCGCGGCGTAACGCTCCTCAACCCGCTGGCAGCTGGCCGATCGCGGTTTGATGCCTCAGGGTCGAGTCGAGGGTGAGAGTCGCCCGTCAGGTGCCGCCCCGGAGGCGACATAACGTCTCAGAGGAAGCTCTGGCCCTCGCCACGGTAGGTCGGCACCGTCTCGACCACGTGCTCGCCCTCGATCAGGTGCAGCTCCGCGAACCGCTCGCACATCTCGCCGGCCTTCGCGTGGCGGAACCAGACGCGGTCGCCGACGCGCAGGCTGCCGGCGGCGGCGCCCAGCAGCGGCGTCTGCACCTCGCCGGCGCCCTCCTGGCTGTCGAGCTTCAACCCCGCCGGCAGCAGCGGCCGCGGCAGCCGTGCGCGGTCGGCCGGACCGGAGGCGAGGTAGCCGCCGCCGAGCGCCGTCGCGACGTGCCGACCGGGCCGGCGCACGACCGGCAGCGCGAACAGCGCCGCCGGCAGCGGCGAGAAGCGCGTGTAGGCGTCGAACAGCGTCGGGCCGTACAGGCCCGATCCGGCCGCGATCTCCGTCACGGCGGGCTCCGCCGCGGTCGTCTCGATGCTGCCGGTGCCGCCGCCGTTGACGAACTCCAGCGGCGCCACCGCCTCCACGGCCGCGACGATCGCGGCACGCCGCTGCGCCAGCTCGCGCACCGAGGCGCGCTGCATCGCCCGCACCGCGACCCCTCTCAGCGGATTTCCGGGCGGCCGGTCGCCGACGCCCGCGATCTGCGACTCGTAGGCCATGATCCCGACCAGCCTGAAGGCCGGCCGTGCGACGATCGCCCGCGCCAGCGCCGCCGCCTGGGCCGGCGTGTGCAGCGGTGAGCGCTTGGCGCCGATGCGGATCCGCCCGCGCAGCGGCCGCCAGCCGGCGTCGGCGTCGATGCAGAGGCGGATCGGGCCAGCCCCGCCGACCGCGCGCTCGATCAGCTCCAGCTGGGCGAGATCGTCGACCATCAGCGCGATCCCGCCGTCGTCAGCCCGGCTCGCCAGCGCCCGCAGGGCGGCACGGTCGACCGTCGGGTAGGCGACGACGAGGTCGCGCAGGCCGTGGTCGGCGAGCCACAGCGCCTCCGGCAGCGTGAACGCCAGCGTGCCCTGGAAGCCGGGATCGGAGGCGAGCGTCCGCTCCAGCAGCGCACGGCAGCGGATCGACTTGCTCGCGAGCCGGATCGGCCGCCCGCCGGCCCGTCGCAGCAGGTCGCGGGCATTGGCGCCGTACGCGTCGAGGTCGACGGCGGCGAACGGCGGGTCGAGCGCGGCGGTCGCGCGATCGAGCCGCGCCAGCTGCTGCTCGGGGGAGGCTGCCACGGCCCGGCACGATAGCGCCCGGGCGCCCGGTTGGCTCCATAAACCGTTTTTCCAGGGCGTCATAAACGGCGGTTTCAAAGGTCACCGCTTCATAACGCGCGCCTACGCGCGCGATGCGTCCAGTTTCAGCTGGTCGGATCCATAACCGGTCGACATCGCTCCGCAGCCCTTGCTAGCCTGCTCGCGTCGTTCAAGAACCCAGCCGAATCCCCAGCGTCGCAACCGCCGGGGAGCGGGGGAACCAAAGAGTCCGCCTTCAACAGGACTCAGGGGCGAATCGTCGTAAGGGATACGACGTAGCGCTGCTCTTTCTGCGCGAGCCCGTCAGCTAACCCCGCAGGCGCCCGAAAGAGAAGGGGTTGCACCTTGTCGTTCACTGCTGTGCTGTCTGCCAAACGCATGTCTGCGACCGTTGTCGCGGCAGCGGCAGCCGCGCTGCTCATCTCGTCTACAGCGTCGGGCGCCGCGCTCGGTAGACGTACGCTCACGCAGGGCATGAGCGGCCAGGACGTCCGCGTCCTCCAAGACTTCCTCACCAGAGCCGGCTTCTCGACGCCCGTCGGCGGCGACTTCGGTCCGATCACGTTCGGCAACGTCAAGAAGTTCGAGAAGAGAAACGGCCTCGCGGTCGACGGCGTCGTCGACGCCGACTTCGTCGCGAAGCTGCGCGCGATCGCCGACCCGAAGGGCGCGAGAACGACCACCGCGCCCGGCGCGACGGACACGACCACCATCGCCGCGCCGACCACCACCACCGCGCCCAAGGGCCGCGTCGGCCGCACGCTCGGCGCCCGCGTCCTGAAGAAGGGCATGAGCGGCCAGGACGTGCGCGTGCTGCAGGACTACCTCGGCCGCGCCGGTTTCACGGCCGGGATCGACGGTTCCTTTGGCCCCGGCACGCTGCGCCTCGTCAAGCGCTTCCAGCAGGCGCAGGAGCTGCCCGTCACCGGCGTCGTCGACGCGACCACGGTCGCCTCGCTGCGCAGAATCGGGGACACCACCAGCGCCGGCGGCGCCGACTTCGATATGACGACGGTCGCCGCGCCGGTCGGCAGAGCGAAGCTGCTCTCCAACGGCCTCGCCGTCGCTCCGTCCGACGCTCCGCAGGTCGTCAAGGACGTGATCGCGGCCGGCAACGAGATCGCGACCAAGCCGTACGTCTACGGCGGCGGTCACGGCAAGTGGCAGGATCGCGGTTACGACTGCTCCGGCTCGGTCAGCTACGCGCTCCACTTCGCCGGTCTGCTGGAGGAGTCGATGCCCTCCGGCAGCTTCAACAACTGGGAAGAGTCGGGCAGAGGTCAGTGGATCACGACCTACTCCCACGGCAGCCACATGTACATGGTGGTCGCCGGGCTCCGCTTCGACACCAGCGGCGCTGACCCGTCGCGCTGGCAGACCGAGACGCGCTCCTCGAGTGGCTTCACGGCTCGCCACCCCGCCGGGCTCTGAGACAGCCTGCTCAGGCGATAGGCGACAGTTCACGTATCGGGGGCCTCCACGGGAGGCCCTCAGTACGATCGGCTGCATGTCCGCACTTGCCGATGCCTACGCCCTCTCCGACGAGCAACGCGACTTTCGCGACACGATCCGGAAGGTCGCCCAGGAGCGCGTGGCACCGCGCGCCGCAGAGATCGACGCGAAGGCCGAATACCCGTGGGACCTGCGGGAGCTGTTCGCCGAGCTGAACCTGTTCGGTCTGCCCTTCGAGCCTGAGCACGGCGGCACCGGCACGGGTGTCCTGATGCTCAACATCGCCGTCGAGGAGATCGCGAAGGCCTGCGCCTCGACCGCGCTGATGCTGATGGTGCAAGAGCTCGGCACGCTCCCGATCAAGCTGTTCGGCAGCGACGAGCTGAAGGAGCGCTTCCTGCCGAAGTGCGCGACCGGCGAGTGGACTCCCGCCTTCGCGCTGTCGGAGCCGGAGGCCGGCTCCGATCCGGGCGGCATGATCACGAAGGCCGTCCGCGACGGCGACGAGTGGATCGTCACCGGCACGAAGAACTGGATCTCGAACCTCGGCGTCGCCGACTTCTACATCGTCTTCGCCGTCACCGACCCGACGGCCGGCCACTCGAAGGGCATCAGCGCCTTCGTCGTCGAGAGAACCCGCCCCGGCTTCTCCGTCGGCAACTACGAGCACAAGCTCGGCATCAAGGGCAGCCCGACCGGCCAGCCGATCTTCGACGAGGTGCGGATCCCGGCCGGGAACCTGATCGGCGAGGTCAACAAGGGCATGCATGTCGCGCTCGGGACGCTCGACTACTCGCGTCTCGGCGTCGCCGCGCAGGCGCTCGGCATCGCCCAGGGTGCGACCGACTACGCCGCCGCCTACGCGCGCGAGCGCAGACAGTTCGGCAAGTCGATCAACCAGTTCCAGGGGATCCAGTTCAAGCTCGCCGACATGGAGACGCAGACGGCCGCCGGCCGCGAGCTGCTCTACCAGGCCTGTGCGAAGGCCGATCGCGGCGACGCCGACCGCGGCAAGTACTCCGCGATGGCCAAGCTCTTCAACTCCGACAACGCGATGCGCGTGACGGTCGAGGCGGTCCAGATCCTCGGCGGCTACGGCTACGTCAACGAGTACCCCGTCGAGCGGATGCTGCGTGACGCGAAGATCACGCAGATCTACGAGGGCACGAACGAGATTCAGCGCGTCGTCATCGCCCGCTCACTCCGGTAACACGCACTCGTCGCGACCGGCTACCGTAGGTGCACGCCCATGCGTGCACCTACGCCAAAGCGCATCCTCTTCGCCGCCTTCGTCGCGCTACTGATCGGCATCGCGGTCATAACCCTCTACCAGGGGTTCGCGACCGACTACCCGATGCGGCTGTTCCAGGGGATCGCGGTCGCGGCTGCCGGCGTGGTCGTCGTCGCCTTCCTGATGTCGCTGATCACCGGCCCGCTGGCCGGCTGGCGCGACCCCGAGAGCGACGAGGAGTTCGACGAGCTGGTCGACCGCAGCGAGCGGCTCGCGCGCGAGGGCTCGTGGGGCGAGGTCGACGACGACCTCTACGGCGACGATGATGACGACGACGAGGACGACCTCTTCGACCCGTGGAACGAGGAGGACTTCCAGACGATCGTGCGGCGCGCCGTCGACGAGCTGCCGCTGGAGTTCCACCGCGCGCTCGAGCATGTCGCGATCGTCGTCTCCGACGGCGGTCGCCGTCGCGGCGCCTACGGCCTGTACCACGGCGACACCGTCGCGCGCGATGGCTTCGCCGACCGCATCATCATCTACCGCGACACGCTGCTGCGCGACTTCGGGCACAACCCCGACCTGCTGCGCGCACAGGTGACCCGCACGCTGCGCCATGAGCTGGCGCACCACCTCGGCTGGGACGAGGACGGCGTGCGCGGGCTCGGGCTGTAAGACGCCTACGCCGGCGCCAGCGCGCCGGCCAGCTCGCGCCGCGAGCGGATCCCGAGCTTGCGGTAGGCGTTGGTGAGGTGGACCTCGATCGTCTTCGGCGTGACGTAGAGCGCCTGCGCGATGTCGCGGTTGGAGCGGCCGGCGGCGGCGAGGTCGACGACGCGCCGCTCGCTCGCCGTCAGCGCCTCGACGCCGGCCAGCGCGTCGGTGCGCGGTCGCGCACCGGCCGCGTACAGCTCGCCGCGGACCTGCTCGGCCAGGCCCGCCGCCGCGCAGGCGCTCGCCAGCTCCAGCGCCCGCCGCAGCGGCTCGCGCGAGGCGGCCGGCTCGCGGCCGCGCCGCAGCGCGCCGCCGTAGGCGAACAGCGCCTTCGCGTGCTCCAGCCGCGCGGCGCTGCCGGCAAGCACGTCGACCGCGTCGCGCAGGTGGTCGAGGCCCTCCTCGCGCTCGATCGTGCCGAGGATCCGCAGCGCCCGTCCATGCCACCACGGCGCGCCCCAGCGCTGCGCGCGGGCGAGGTCGTCGCGCGCCAGCTCCAGCGCCCGCTCGCGCGCGCCGAGGCGGTCGTGCGCGAGCGCCGCGAGCGACCGCCACGGCAGGCCGGGCGTGCTCGTGAAGCGGCCGTCGAGCTGTCTGAGCGCGTCCGCGGCGACGATCGCCTGCCCGGGATCGTCCTCCGCGATCGCCAGCTCCATCCGCGCGAACCAGTTGTAGCGCAGCGCTTCGGAGCGGATCCCGGAGGTCTCGGGCAGCAGCTCGCGGATCGCGCGGGCGCCGTCGAGATCGCCGCGTTCGAGCAGCGTCACGATCAGGAACATCGAGAAGTACGCGCGCGCGTCGTCACCGTAGCCCCACTCGGCGATCTCCTCGACCGAGCCGCGGATCAGCCGCTCGGCCTGATCCAGCTCGCCGCGGCGGAAGAGCGCGAAGCCGTGCCAGCCGTTGATCGCCGATATCCCCAGCAGCGAGCCGCGGCGATGCGCGTCGGCGTCGGCCGCCTCCCACGCGGGGATCGCGTCCTCGCTGTCGGCGAGCGTCAGCACGATCAGTGCGACGACGCCGAGCAGGCCGGGGTCGAAGGCGACCAGGTCGCCGCCGGCGAGCGCCTGCCGCGCCAGCGCCGCGCAGTGCTCGGCATTGCCGCCGGTGTAGGCCCACTCGACCGCCGCGACCGCCGCCAGCGCCTTCGCGCCGACGCCCGCGCCCGGCGGCAGCGGATTCCGCTTCTCGCTCAGCCACATCAGCTCGATGTGGCCGCTGGCGCCGAAGAAGATCGACATCGCCTCGAGCGCCAGCAGCCCGTCGCGCAGGTCGCTCAGCTCGTCCGGCAGCTGCGCGGCGGTCGTGCGCGCGAGGTCGGCCGACTCGACGACGGCGCCGGTGAAGGTCAACGCGCGGCCGAGCACGTTGGCGACCATCGACTTGGCGACCGGCTCGTCGATCTGCCCGTACGCCTCGCGCAGGTGCTCGATCGAGGCGGGGCCGTCGGTCAGCGCCTCGGCCGCGCCCAGCTCGAACAGCAGCCGTGCGCGGAAGCCGTCGCCGCGCTCCTCCGGCGGCTCGGCGAGCGCCCGCCGCAGGTAGGCGACGGCGCCGTCCGCGGCGCCGCGCCGGCGCGCGGCGGTGCCGGCCTCGTGCAGCGTCTCCGCGACCCACGTCTGACCGCGCGGCGGCGTCAGCAGCAGTTGCGCGGCGAGGTGGTCGAGGCTGGCGCCGGCGGCCGCGAGCTGATCGGCGGCGCGCGCGTGCTCGAGCGCCCGCTCGACCGGCGACAGCTCGCGGTAGACGGTCTCGCGCACGAGCGGGTGGACGAAGTCCAGCGGCGAGCCGGGGGCGAGGATGTCGGCCCGCGTCAGCTCTCCGATCGCGGCGGCGGCACGCGCCTCGTCGATCCCGGCGAGTGTCGCGACCGCCGGCAGCTCCGCCGACTCGCCCAGCACGGCGACGGCACGGGCGACCGGGACGGCGTCCGCGGGCAGCCGTGCCAGCCGCAGCAGCACGGTGCGAGAGGCGCCCCTGGGCCCGATCTCGCGCACCAGCGGCGCGTTGGCGGCCAGCGGCGCGACCGCGTCACCGGCGAGCGCCGTCAGCAGCTGGCGGAGCAGCAGCGGGTTGCCGCCGGTCGCGGTGAAGCAGGCGGAGCGGAAGACCGGGTCGGGGACGGTCCCGAGACGGTCGCGCACGAGCGCGCCGACGGCCAGCTCGCTGAGCGGGCCGGGCGAGATCGCGACGGTCGCGGGGTCGTGGCCCAGCTCGGCCAGCAGCGACGGGTCGGTGCCCGGCTCGGTCGAGCGGATCGTCGCGCCGATGAGGATCGGCACGCCCTCCAGCCGCCGCACGAGGTAGGCGAGGAAGCGCAGCGACGGACGGTCGCACCAGTGCAGGTCGTCGATCGACAGCATCAGCGGCGCGGACTCGGAGAGGTTGAGCGCCAGCCAGTAGAGGCCGTGCAGGACCGCGAATGAGGTGTCGGTGCCGTCGTCGGCCTCGCCGAGCGGGGCGAAGGCCGCGCGGGCGGGCGCGGCGGCGCCGTCGAAGGCGCTCGGGTCGGCGAGCGCGGCGGCCTCGAACAGCTGCCGCACGACGCCGAAGGGGAACTCGCGCTCCAGTTCGCCGACGCGCGCGGCAAGCACCCGCAGGCGCGGGTCGGCGCCACGGCGGGCGGACGCGAGCAGCTGGCTCTTGCCGATCCCGGCCGGGCCTTCGATCAGGAGCAGGCGGCCGCTGCCGGCGCTCGCGTCGGCGATCAGCTCGTCGACGGCGGTCAGCTCGCGGTCGCGCTCCAGCAGGACGGCGTCAGTCATCGGACGCCATCGTATGCGCGGCGGGCGCCGCTGGCGAGCGGCGGCCCAGAAATCTGCGGGGCGTGGGCGAGCGGCGTCGTTCGCGCGCGCGGCCGGCTATCTTCTGCGGCAGGCCCCCGTGGAGTGAGACCGCCGGGGATGACGATGCCCGTGGAGTGAGACCGCCGGGCACCTCACGAAAGGAATCACCATGGCTGAAGCCGTGATCGTCGACGCCGTTCGCACGCCGATCGGCCGCGCCGGCAAGGGCTCGCTGCGCTCCGTGCGCGCCGACGACCTCGCCGCGATCCCGCTCAGAGCGATCCTCGCGCGCAACCCGCAGCTCGACCCCGCCGACGTCGTCGACGTGATGATGGGCGCCGCCAACGGCAGCGGGGAGCAGGGCTACAACGTCGGTCGCAACGCGTCGCTGCTGGCGGGGCTGCCGATATCGGTGCCGGGCTGCACCGTCAACCGCTTCTGCGCCTCGTCGCTGCAGACGCTGCGGATGGCCTTCCACGCGATCAGAGCGGGGGAGGGAGACGTCTACATCGCCGCCGGCGTCGAGGCCGTCTCGCGCGCCGAGGGCGCCCCGGTCCCGTTCCATCCGCAGCTCGACGGCTCGCCGGGCTCGCTGGTGAACGTCTACATCCCGATGGGCCTGACGGCGGAGAACGTCGCCGACCGCGAGGGGATCACGCGCGAGCAGCAGGACCGCTGGGCGCTGCTCTCGCAGACACGCGCGGTCGCCGCGCAGGCCGACGGCCACTTCGACCGGGAGATCGTCGCCGTCGAGGTGCCCGAGCACGTCGAGACGACGCCGGAGGGCGAGGAGGTGACGGTCGCCGCCGCGACGGTCACCAAGGACGACGGCCCGCGTCCGGGCACGACGGCCGAGAAGCTGGCGGCGCTGAAGCCGGTCTTCAGAGCCGACGGCACCGTCACCGCCGGCAACGCCTGCCCGCTCAACGACGGCGCCGCCGCCGTGCTGGTGATGTCGGAGGAGAAGGCGAACGCGCTCGGCCTGAAGCCGCGCGCCCGCATCATCGCCTCCGCGATCGGCGCGCTGGAGCCGGAGTACATGGGCCTCGGCCCGATCCCGGCGGTGCGCAACGTGCTCAAGCAGGCCGGCATGTCGATCGGCGACGTCGACGTGATCGAGCTGAACGAGGCGTTCGCCGCCCAGGTCGTGCCGTGCCAGGCCGAGTGGGGCGTCTCCGACGAGCAGCTCAACCCGTTCGGCGGCGCGATCGCCCTCGGTCACCCGTTCGGGATGACCGGCGCCCGCATCATGACGACGCTCCTGAACGACCTCGAGACGCTCGACAAGACGATCGGCCTCGAGACGATGTGCGTCGCCGGCGGCATGGGCCAGGCGATGCTGGTGGAGCGTTTGAACTAGTGCTTCGCATTGCGAGTTCCACGTCAGCGCGCCGCACCCCGGTGCGCTGGCGGGAACTCGCGGCCGCGGGCTAGCGAGGCGGCATTCGCAAGGCCCCGTCCAAGCGGATCACCTCGCCGTTGAGCATCGCGTTCTCGGCGACGTGGGCGGCGAGCGCGCCGAACTCGGCCGGGTCGCCGAGGCGGGAGGGGAAGGGGACCTGGCGGCCCAGCTCGGTGCGGGCCGGCTCGGGCAGCGCCGCCAGCAGCGGCGTGTCGAAGGTGCCGGGTGCGATCGTCACGACGCGGATCCCGTACTGCGCGAGGTCACGCGCGGCAGGCAGCGTGAGGCCGACGATCCCGCCCTTGGAGGCGGCGTAGGCGAGCTGGCCGATCTGGCCGTCGTACGCGGCGATCGAGGCGGTCAGCAGGCAGAGGCCGCGTTCGCCGCCGGTGTCGGGCGCGTTGCCTCTCATCGCGTCGGCGGCGAGGCGCAGCACGTTGAACGTGCCGAGCAGGTTGACGCCGAGCACGCGCTGAAACGCCTCCAGCGCGTGCGGTCCTCGCTTGGAGATCGTCCGCTCCGCATGGCCGACGCCCGCGCAGCAGACGGCGATCCGCAGACCGCCGGCGGTCGTGGTGGCCGCTTCGGCGACGGCCGCGGCGAGGCTGTCGGCGTCGGTCACGTCGGCGGCGGCGAAGGCCGCGCGCTCGCCCAGCTCGGCCGCGAGCGCGGCGCCGCGCTGCTCGTCGCGGTCGGCGATCGTCACGTGCGCGCCGGCCTCGTGCAGCCGCCGCACGGTCGCCTCTCCGAGCCCCGACGCACCCCCGGCGACGAGCGCCCCGCTGTTCTCGATCTGCATGCGCGCGACGCTACCTGTCCAGCGCCTCGACCGCCTCCGCCAGCCGCGGCTCCAGCTGCCGCAGCGCGACGAGGTGCTGCCGCGACCATGCGATCGTCGCGATCTGACGCAGCGGCGCCGCGGCCGCGTCGTCGTCCTCGTCGTCGCCGCGCAGCAGCCGCACACCCGCGGCGGTGAGGTCGTCGTCGGGCGGGATCGGCGGCGGTGCGGCGTGCGCGGCGATTGCCGTGCCGAGCGCGGTCAGCCACTCGCTCAGCTCGGCCGTCTCCGCTTCCAGTCGCGCGCGGCGGCGGGCGAGCTCCGGCGCCGCGGCGGCGCCGTCGAGCGGCAGCAGCACGTGGGCGGTGCGCAGCGAGTGCGCGGCACGGCGGACGCGGCCGCCGCCGGCGACGAGCCGCGCGATCTCGGCGAACGGCGCCTGCTGCCCGGCCGGTTCGGCGAGGAACTGGCGGAAAGCGTCGTCGAGCCGGCGCGCGTCGGCGACCGAGCCCGCGACCAGCCGTGCCAGATCCGCGTCGTCGCCCGCCGCGAGCCCGGCGCTCGCGCTCGCGGCC
>NZ_JAWSTH010000056.1:0-39197 GCF_033542075.1 Conexibacter stalactiti | reverse complement strand
GACGCGCCTGGCTGCCTCGCCGGTCTGCGCGCGCGGCTGCACGCCGGGCACGCCGCGCTCGGGCCGGCGGTCGAGCTGGCGCGCGCGGCCGAGTCGGCGCGCTGGGCGCGGCTGGCGCTGGCGCTGGGACGTGACCGCCCGCCGGCGCTCGTCGTCGCCGCCGACCACCGCGTCGACCTGCTGCTGCTGGCCGAGCCGGCGTTCGCCGCCGAGCTGGCCGACGCCGCGCTGGCGCCGTTGGCCGCGTTGCCGGCCGCGACGCGTGCGCGGCTGTTGGAGACGCTCGACGCCTGGCTGCGCCATCGGGGCGCGGCGAGCGCGGCGGCGGCTGAGCTGCACGTGCACGCGCAGACCGTCCGCTACCGCGTCGGGCGGCTGCGGGCGCTGCTGGGCGCGCGGATCGACGGCGCGGAGGGCCGGCTCGAGCTGGAGCTGGCCCTCCGCGCGCGTCGGCTGGGTCCGCCTAGCCGATGACGCTGCGCACCAGCGGCGTGTAGCCGCTGCTGTGACCGTTTCTGTTCGGGTGGAACGACTCCCCGATCGAGAAGATGTTCAGCCCGTTGAGCCAGGCGCTGCCGGAGCAGATCGCGTGGCCGGTCCACGACGAGATCGCGCTTCTGTACGTGAAGCCGTAGGCCGCCGCGCGGGCGGCGATCGTCGTGTCGGCGAGGTCCGCGAGCCCGTTCAGCTGGGTCCGCTCGCTCGCGTCGATCCCGGTCGTGCCGGCGCAGCTGGAGCTGCTGAACAGCCGCGGGTAGCCGAGCACGGCGACGGTGGCGCCGGGCGCCTGTCTCTGAATCGCGGCGTAGACGGTGTCGAGCTTGCCCGGGAGCGTGTTTCTGATGTACGTGTTCGCTCTCGTGATCGCGGCTCCGCAGCCTATGGTCACGCACGACGTGACGACGTTCGTGAAGCCGGCGTCGTTGCCGCCGATCGTGATCGAGACCAGTCTCGTGTCGGCGGTGACGGACGCGATCTGGTTGGCCATCACGTCGTCGGTCGTCGCGCCGCTGCAGGCGACGAAGACGAGATCGGTGTTCGCCCGCTGTCTCGACGCGAGGTACGGATAGGCGTAGGTGCCGCGCTGGCAGCCCGAGTTGAGCGTGTACGAGCCGGTCCCCGTCCCCGACGAGTACGAGTCGCCGAGCGCGACGTAGCGGTCGGCGGCCGACGCGCTGCCGGCCGCTCCGAAGGCGACCGCGGCACAGACCAGCGGCGCGAGTGCGCGCGCACGAATCCTCATGGTGGTTCTCCCCTCCTGCTGTGGTGTCTCGGCCTGCCCGGACCTGCCCTCGTGCCGAACCTACCGCCCCGCGGCCGGCGCGTCTCTGCACCACTCGACAAAGTTCGAGCGGTCGCCTGTGGCGATCGCTCAAGTTTTCGGAGTCAGGGCTGCCCCACCCGACCGAGCGGCAGCGGCCACGGCGGCCGCTCGACCCCGTCGGGCAGCCGGCCTTCCTCGGCGAGCTTGTCGAGGTGGGCGGCGAGCGTCACCGTCGCCGCCATCCGCAGCGCCTTCGGCGCGTCCGGCCAGGCGGCCGCGAGCAGCTCATCGACCGTCCGCAGCCCCTGCGCGAGCGCGTCGACCACCATCCGCTCGCGCTCCAGCCGGTGCGCGATGTACTCGTCGAGCTTCGCCAGCGGGTCGGTCACCAGCGGGCCATGGCCGGGCGCGATCAGCTCCGGCCGCCGCGCGCGCAGCCGCTCGAGGCCGGCGAGGTAGCCGCGCAGCGCGCCCGGGTCGGGGATCAGCAGCGTGCTGCCCTGGCCGAGCACGACGTCACCGCTGAAGGCGATCGGCCCGACCAGGTAGGCGAGGTGGTCGGGGGAATGGCCCGGGGTCGCGACCGTCGTCATTGGCCCGGCGGCGTCGCAGTCGGCCAGGAGCAGATCGGCCGCCCGTGCCGCCGCCAGCGGCGCCGGTCCGCAGCGCTCGCGCAGCGCCGGCACCGCCTCGGCGTGGTCGGGATGGTCGTGCGTCAGCGCGATCCCGCCGAGCCCGCCGCGCGCCGACAGCTCCCGTTCGAGCGCGTCGAGGTGGTCGGGCAGCGCCGGGCCGGGGTCGATCACCCAGGCGGGGTCGCGGCCGACGATCCAGCTGTTGGTGCCCGTCAGCGTGAACGGGCCGGGGTTGTCCGCGCGGACAACGACGACGTCGTGACGCGCGAGCAGCTCCACGCGTCGCCGCTAACGCGGGTCGAGGCGGTAGACGGGGCCGCTCTGCGCGACGACGTAGACGCGGCCGGCGAGGTCCTCGCCGAACGAAGTGACGCCGGCGACCTTCGGCTGAAGCGTGCCGCGCTGCGTCGCTCTGCCGGGGCGCAGCCGCGCCGTGCGCAGCGTGCTCTGGCAGAAGTCGGCGTAGAGGTAGCGGCCGGCGAGCGCGGGGATCCGTCTGTCGCGCACGACATAGCCGCCGGTGACCGAGCAGCCGCCGTTGTCGTGGCGGTACTCCAGCACCGGGAAGACCGCGTCGCGAGCGCTCTCGCGCGGGAAGACGCGGCTGCGGCCCTCCCACGGGCGCCAGCCGAAGTTGACGCCGGCTCCCGCCCCGACCCCGCCGCTGCGCACGAAGTCGATCTCCTCGACCTCGTTCTGGCCGACGTCGCCGATCGTCAGGTCGCCGGTCGCGCGGTCGAACGAGAAGCGCCACGGGTTGCGCAGCCCCCACGACCAGATCTCCGGCTTGACGCGGGCGCGCCCGACGAAGGGATTGTCGGCCGGCACCGAGTACGGTCTCCCGCCGCTGGCGCGCGGGTCGATCCGCAGCAGCTTGCCGAGCCACGTGCCGAGGTCCTGGGCGTTGCCGCGAGCGCCGTGCTGGTCGTTGCCGCCACCGCCGTCGCCGAGGCCGACGTAGAGCATGCCGTCGGGGCCGAACAGCAGCAGGCCGCCGTTGTGGTTGGACTCCGGCTGCGACTGGAACAGCACCTGGCGGGCGCTGCCGCCGTCGGCGCGGTCGGGGCTGGAGCCTCTGCGGAACTCGACGACGCGCGTGTCGCCGGCGCGGTCGGTGTAGTCGACGTAGAAGCGGCCGCTGTCGGCGTAGTCCGGGGCGAAGGCGACCGACAACAGCCCCTGCTCGCCGCCGCTGGTGATGCGGTCGCTGATGTCGAGGAACGGCGTCGGCAGCGTTCTGCCGTCGCGGATCACGCGGATCCGCCCCGCCTGCTCGACGACGAAGAGGCGGCTCGGGTCGCCCGGCGCCTGCGTCACGTGGACGGGGCCGTCGAAGCTGCCGACGCGCGTCAGCTTGATGCCGGCGCGGGCGGCGGGCGTCGCGGTCGTGCTGCTGCTCGTCGCGGGGACGGTGGCGCTCCCGCCGCCGGCGTCGGCGCGGGGCGCGGTCGCGGCGGTCGTGCCCTCGCGCGCCGGCGTGTCACCGCACGCGGCCAGCGCGACGGCGAGCGCGATCGCGGTCCAGAAGGTCGTCAGGCGCGCCCGGCGGTGCACGCGTCGAGGATGGCAGATCGAGCGGTCCGATCGGTGCGTCTCGCGCGCGCCGCGGCACCGACGTCAGCGCACCGGTTGCTGGCCGTCAAGCCGCGGCGTCCGCCGCCGACCACCCGGATGAGGCCCCGCTTCGCGCGCGCCGCCTCCCATCCGTCTGAGAGAAGGATCCCCCGCCGATGTCCGTCGCCCCGCCCGCTCCCCTGACCGCCCTCCCCGCCACCACCGGCGCGCCGCTCGAGGTCGGAGATCCTCGCTGGAACGACCTGCTCGCGTTCTGCCTGCTCAACCGCACCGACCTCAGGCTGCTCGCCGACACGGACTTCCCCAGCGCGCTGGTCGAGGGGCTGCCGGACGCCTTCTACTCGCACGTGCTGAAGTCGCCGGAGCTGCGCGCGATCATCGAGCAGCACTCGTCCGTCGACCGTCTCGCGCAGACGCTCAAGCGCTACTTCCGCACCGTCTGGTCGGGCGAGTTCGGCAAGCAGCGGATGGACGAGATCATCCGCATCGGGATAGTCCACGACCGCATCGACCTGCCGGTCGGCGCCTTCATCGGGGCGATCCTGAACCTCGACAGGGTCGCGATCCCCTTCCTCGTCGAGCGCCACGGCGACGACCCGGCGCGCCTGGTGCAGGCGCTGATGGCCTACCGCAAGCTGACGACCGCCGACATCGCCGTCGTCACGCAGACCTTCATCGACGCGCGCGACCGCACCGTCGAGCTGGTCGCGCAACTGGAGCAGCAGACGCTGCGCGTCGCCGCCGAGCAGCGCGAGGTGACGACCGTCTCGCAGTCGCTGGCGGCCGCCGCGCAGCAGTCGTACGCCTCCGCGACCGAGCTGAGCCGCACGTCGACCGGAATCTCCGAGCGCGCCGCGGACGCGAGCGAGCTGATGGCGCAGTCGGTCGAGCTGGCGCGCGGGGGCGCGGAGAAGACGAGCGGCACCGACCACGCCGTCAACGACATGCGCGAAGGGGTCGAGCAGATCTCCGAGCAGATCGCCGCGCTGACCGAGCAGACGCGCGAGATCTCGACGATCGTCACCGGCATCCGCGAAATCGCCGACCAGACCAACCTGCTGGCGCTCAACGCCGCGATCGAGGCCGCCCGCGCCGGCGAGCACGGCCGCGGCTTCGCAGTCGTCGCCGAGGAGGTCCGCCGCCTCGCCGACCGGACCCGCAACGCGCTCCAGGACATCACGCAGCTGAACGCCAACTCGCTCGCCGCGATCGAGTCCGTCAGCGGCGCCGTCGCCGAGACGGGCGACCAGGTCTCCGCCGTCGAGCGCCACGCCGGCGACGCGCGCGAGAGCTTCGACGGCATCAACGACGCGATCGGCACGACCGCCGGCTCGCTCGGCGAGATCGTCGACGGCGTCGGCGACGTCTCGCGCTCGGCCGAGGAGCTGACCGGCGTCTCGCAGCAGGTCGCGAGCATGGCCGAGCGGCTCGGCGCGCTCGGCGAGTCGCTCGCCGGCTCGCTCGACGAGGCCCACGCGCTGATCGAGGACGCGCGCCGCTGAAGTAGAAGCGGCGCGTCAGGCTCCCCCGAACCTGACGCGCCGCGGGTGGAAGTCCCTACTGCTCAGGCCATGGCGCGAGCGCGACGAGGCCCTCCTGGCCGGCCGCCGCCCACAGCTCCTCCGCGACGTGCGGCGCGAGCGGCGCGAGGCACTGGATCGCCGTCAACAACGTCGACTGCAGCGCGACGGTGTCGCTCGGCGTCAGCTCGCCCTGCTGTCTGAGCACGCGCTGCTCGAAGTCTCTGACGCGCTCGACGAGCGTCATCACGTTGCGCGCGGCACGATGGGTCTCCAGCCCCTCGTAGTTCTCGGTGATCCGTCGCAGCGCGACGCCGCGCCAGTTGTCCAGGCGCGCGCGCAGCTTGACGGCGCCCTCCTCCGGATCGGGCTCGGGCAGCTCGCCGACGCCCTCGATCCGCGGCAGCGCGTAGCCCCAGAAGCCGACCAGCCAGCGGCGGCAGTACTGCAGCGCCTGATCGGTCCACGTCAGCACGTTGGTCGGCGCGGCGGCGTAGAGGACAGCGAGCCGGACCGTGTCGGCGCCGGCGCGCGCCAGCAGCTCGTCGGGGTCGACGACGTTGCCGAGGTGCTTGCTCATCTTGCGCCCGTCGAGGTGGACCATCTCGTGCATCAGCACGCGCTCGTGCGGCTCGCCCTGCTCGATGTGCGGCAGCACGCCGACGTCGCGCAGCACCTTCGCCGTCATCCGCTGGTCGAACATCGAGCCGCCGCCGTCGGCACCCCAGATCACCTGATGGACCGGCAGCCACCGTCTCAGCTCTTCGTTGTCGAACATCGCGCCTTCGCGTCTGTCCGCTGGCACGCTGAAGGGCAGCCACTGCCAGAGGCCGTCGACGTGGCAGTCGAGCGTGTCGGTCTCGCGCCGCGCGGCGCCGCCGCACTGCGGGCAGGTCGCGGTGATGAAGTCCTCGCGCTGCGCGAGCACGTTGCCCTCGCCGGTCGGGCGCAGGTCGTCGGGCAGCCGCACCGGCAGCTGCTCCTCGGGCACCGGCACCATGCCGCAGTCGTCGCAGTGGACGAGCGGGATCGGCGCGCCCCAGGCGCGCTGGCGCGAGATCGGGAAGTCGCGCGCCTTGTAGCGGGCGGACTCGCGCACCCGCGGCGGGCCGGGCGGCAGCTTCCACGCGAACAGCGAGGAGCCTCTCGACAGCCGCTTGGCGATCGCGGCGTCGGTGCGGTCGATCGACGGGATCCCGAGCACGGCGGTGCGGCCGAAGCGGGAGTCGACCGCCGGCGTGACGATGACCGGGAGCGGGTCTCTGTAGCCGGGGATCCCGAGCGTGCGGCCGCTGTCGACGACCGGCACGTTGTCGGCGCCGCGCTCGTCGCGCGCGATCCCGCCGCTGCGGATGCGCGCTACTTGCGCGCGCACCTCGTCGTCGAGGATCCAGGCGTCGATCTCGGGGTGGCTCGGCGACATCGCGATGAACTCGGCCTGCTCGACCGCGTCGACGTGCGGCGTGAAGACGGTCAGCTGGGTGCCGTCGAGCGTCGCGCCGTCCAGCTCGACGCCGTCGACGCGGCCGAGCATCGTGCGCTGGGCGCCGACCGCGGCCGGGTTCCAGCCGCCGAGCAGCTCCATGCCGCGCTCGTTCTCCTCCAGGTAGCGGCTGATGCCGAGGTACCACTGCGAGCGCTCGACCAGACGCGTCGGCTCGTGACATCGCCAGCAGGCGCCGTCCTCGACCTGCAGGCTGGCAAGCACGGTCTTGCAGTTGTCGCACCAGTCGACCTGGCCCTCGGCGTGGTAGACGAGGCCCTCTCTCAGCAGCAGCAGGAACAGCCACTGCGTCCACTTGTAGAGCTCGGGCTCGCTCGTGATCCACTCCCGCTCCCAGTCGAACGAGTAGCCGAGGCGGTCGAACTGCTCGCGCATCCGCACGCGGCACTGCTGGACCCACTCGTTCGGCGTCAGCTGGTTCTTGATCGCACCGATCTCGGTCGGCAGGCCGAAGGCGTCGAAGCCGATCGAGAACAGCACCGTGCGCCCGCGCGTGCGCAGGAAGCGCGCGTAGGCGTCGCTTATCGAATAGCTGCGAATGTGACCCATGTGCGCGCTGCCCGACGTGAACGGGCAGGCGGCGAAGATGTACGCCGGGCGCTCGCCCTCGCTCGGCTGCGGCGTTCGGAACGCCTCCGCCTCGCGCCATGCCTCTTGCCACCGCGCTTCGATCGCCGCCGGCGTGTAGTCCGGCGTGACGCTCTGTGAGGCCATCGTCCCCCCAATTTCGGCCTTGCTGGGAAAGGCAGCCGAATGTGTCACTTCAACACCGCGCGCGGCCAATGTTCATCAGATTGATGAAGTGATCTTCGGCTTTCTGAACTACGTGAATCAGTTTTGCGAACTGCAAATGCGCCCGACGGGATTCGAACCCGCATCTTCCAGGCCCTAAACCTGGAGCTCTTGGGCAAACTGTTCGACGATGTGCGCCCAGACGAGGGCCGCTTGCGCGGCATCAGCCACCGAAACGGGGAAGATTTGGTCTCGATCCCTTCGGCTTGAAGGCTGGCGCCCGCCTTTACGCACGGGTCTATTGAGTTCACCGTTGACCAGTTGAGCTACGGACGCTCGTCTGCTGCAACGTGAGCCGCGCCGTGTCCCCCGGTCGGCTCGAAGCGAGTATAGGCAGGCCGCTTCTCGGAAGTCAATTAGAGAAGTGTTCCCCTGCGGACACGGCATGTTCGGACTCGGAAACACCTTCGTCTTGCAACGGTCATGAGTGGTCTGTAGGCTGGCCCGAGCCGCACTCGAAGGGGGAATTCGAGCGGCATGTCCATCCGTGGTGGCACGAGCGCCTGCGGGCGTCGCCGGGGGAATTAACCATGTCATCGTTCACTTCCACGAGTGCGGGGGTGCGCGCGTCGCAGCGCCTGCGCCCGACCGTTCGCGTCTTCGAGCTGCACGGACCGGGAGCGGTCCACGTCGCGCATCGCGCACTGCCGCCGCGCGGCGCGCTGCTGCGCGTCGAGACGACCGGCGTCTGCGGGACCGACCATCACATCTGGGCCGGCAAGATCGACGTACCGCTGCCGCAACTGCTCGGGCACGAGGTGATCGGCCGGATCGAGCGCCTGCCCGACGGCCACGGCCTCGTCGCCGACAGGCCGCCCGCGCCCGGCGACCGCGTGCTGATCGCGCCCGGCGTCCCGTGCGGCGGCTGCGACGGCTGTCAGGGCGACGGCCGCTGCCTCGATCGCCCCTGCTACGGCCTGACGATGACCGGCGACGGGCTGACGGGCGGATTCGCGCCATATATGTCGCTGCTGCCCGGCACGCGCGTCTTCCCGGTGCCGGAGGCGCTGGCGCCCGAGCGCGTCGTCTTCGCCGAGCCGCTCGCGTGCGTGCTGAGCGCGCTGCGCAAGGCGTACGGGCCCCGTTACGTGCCGGCCGGCCTCGACGGGCTCGTGCTCGGCTTCGGCGTGATCGGCCTCTGCTCGGCGATCGCGATCGATGCCTCCGGCGGCAGCGCGACGGTCGTCGAGTACGACCCGACGCGGCGCGAGCTCGCGAGCGAGCTGGGCTTCAGCGCCGTCGCCAGCGTCGAGGAGGCCGCGGAGCTGGCGCAGGCGCGCGGCGGCTTCCCGCTCGTCGTCGACGCGGCCGGCACGCCGGCCGCGTTCAAGAGCGGGCTGGAGCTGCTGAGCTGGAGCGGCACGCTGATCGAGATCGGCAACTTCGCCGACCTCGGCGAGATCCCGATCAAGCCGAGCGAGATCTGCCTGCGCGACCTGCGCGTGATCGGCAGCGGCGAGACCTTCTACGAGGACTTCGCGCCCGCGATCGCGCTCGTCGGCTCGACCGCGGTCGAGCTGAACCGGGCGATCACCGACGTGCACCGCTTCGACACGCTCGCCAACCCGAGCGACCTCTTCACCGTCCGCGCAGCAGGAAAGGCGATGGTCACGTTCACATGACTCCGACGGCATTCGGCAACGGCCAGGGCCCCGCGCGCCCGATAGGCGCGCAGGTCCTCCTGCTGACCCCCTTCACCGATGACGGCGAGGTCGACGAGCGCTCGCTCGCCTCGCTGGTCGACTACGTGATCGACGGCGGCGTCGACGGGATCATCGGGCTCGGCACGACCGGCGAGTTCTTCACGATGTCGGTCGACGAGCAGGCCCAGCTGATGAGCACGCTCGCGAAGGTCGTCGCCGGCCGGCTGCCGATCACTTACGGCGTCGGCAACAGCGCCACCAGCGTCTCGATCGCGCTCGCCAAGCACGCGCAGGCGCTCGGCGCTGAGGGCGTGATGGTGCAGCCGCCCTATTACTTCGACCACACGGCGGCCGCCGTCGAGGCCCACTTCGCCGCCGTCGCGAACGCGATCGACCTGCCGGTGATGCCCTACGACGGCGGCGGCGGGATCGAGCTGAGCGTCGAGCGCGTGCGCCGGCTGCACGAGCAGTCGCCCAACGTCCGCTACGTGAAGATGTCGATCGTCGACCCGGCGAAGGTCGCGGCGATGCGCGCGGGGGCGCCCGACGTGGAGGTGCTCGTCGGCGACGAGAACATGCTGCTGATGGGCTTGCGCCACGGCGCGATCGGCTCATCGGTCGGCTGGAGCAACGTCGACCCGAGCGCGATCTCGCGCGTCCACCGGCACTTCGAGGGCGGCGACCTCGATGGCGCGCGGACGGTCCTGCTGCGCGAGGTGGTGCCGGCCGTCTCGCCCTGCATCACGGCGAAGAACGGCTGGATCCGCTCGTACAAGGAGATCCTCTTCGCCAAGGGCGTGATCGCCTCGCCGGCGACGCGGCTGCCGCTGACGCCGCTCGACCCGATCCGCAGAGAAGAGGTCCTGGCGGCGATGCACGAGCTGGCGATCGTCTGATGAGCCGCTGTCGTCTTGCTCTATTCGACTTGGACGGCGTCCTGGTCGACTCGCGGGACGCAATGCAAGAGGCGTGGGAGGCGGTCCAGCGCGATCTCGGCGTGACGGTCGGATTCGCCGCCTACTTCGCCGAGATCGGGCGGCCGTTCGGCGACATCATGGAGCGGCTCGGACTGGCCGACCAGGCGACCGAGATCGAGCGCGTCTACCGCGCGACCGCGCTGCGGACCGCGCCGCGCGTGCCGGCCTTCCCGGGTGTGGAGGAGGCGCTGGCGACGCTCGCGATCGCCGGCGTGAAGCTCGGCGTCGTGACCTCGAAGGCGCGGCCGCAGACCTACTGGACGCTGTCGCAGTTCGACGTCCCCTTCGAGACGGTGCAGACACCCGAGTCGCGCCATCCCGGCAAGCCCTCGCCGTGGCCGCTGCTGATCGCCGCCAGAGAGGCGCGCACCGACGTCGAGGAGACGGTCTTCATAGGCGACATGGACGTCGACCGCGACGCCGCCAGACATGCCGGCATGCGCTTCCTCCATGCCGCCTGGGGCTACGGCCCCCGCCCCGCCGGCGCCGTCCAGCTGCATACCCCGGACGAGATCGCCGGCCTCGTGCGCTGCGACCTGCCGGCCGCCGCGTAGCCGCGCTCAGGCTCTGGCGGGCGCCTCGCCGCGCTCGGCGGCGGCGCGGGCGGCGGCGAGGGCGAGCTTGGCGGCGAGCGCGGCGTCGGGCCCGTCCTTCAGGCGCGCGGCGGAGTCGGGGCCGTGGAGGGAGGGGTCGCGCGGGTTGCGGCCGCGGCGGCGGGCGACGGCGGCCAGCGGCGGGAAGAGGACGCGCTGGAGCGGCTCGGGCGGCGCGGCGAAGCGGATCACGTCGCGGTACTCGTACGCGATCGCGGCGCCCCACAGCAGACCGGGCATGCCGCCTCTTCTTGTGCGGCCGGTGTTGGCGAGCGCGAACAGCGTCTCGATCATCTCGATGAAGCGGCGCGCCGGCTCGACGTGGACGCGCACGAGCGCGACGTCGTCGCCGGCGTTCCACCAGTCGTGCACGACGCCGGCCGGGATGTCGATCGCGGTTCCGGGCCCGCCCTCCTGTCTGCGGCCGTCGATCGCGAAGCCGACGAGGCCCTCGACGACCTCGAACCGCTCGACGATGTGGGGATGGACGTGAGCGCCGACGACGGCCGCGTCGGGGCGCAGCCACAGCTCGGCCTCGAGCCGGTCGCCCTGGCCGTCGTCGGGGGTCACGACCCCGCGCGCGACCTCGCCGGTCTCGACGTTGTGGAACCACTCGCCGGTCATCGTCATCGCGCCGCTCTCCTCTGGGTCGCCGGGCCGCTGCACCGGCCCAGCATCCGCCGTGCGCACCACCGCCGCCATCGGGGCGATCCCGTGCCGACCCCCGAACGCGCCAGCTTTGCCCCGCGCCCAGTCGCGCATGGCGAAGACGGGGCACGGGTAGCGCTGAAGACATGTTAATCGCAGGCATCATCGCCATCTGCATCGTCCTGCTGGTGCTGGCATTTCTGTTGCCGCGTCTCTCACGCCATCCGCAGCACGGCGTCGACGCGACACTCGGTGCCGGCCAGAAGGGCGCGGGCAGCGCCCCGGGCAAGCTCGGGCACTGGCTCCAGAAGCCGTTCCAGTCGTCGCGCAAGGCGACCAACAAGAGCGCCTCCGCCGGCCGTCAGGGCCGCGGGAAGCTGCCGTTCTGAGCGACCCGCGCCCGTCCGCCCCGCCGCCGCCTGGTCAGGCGGCGGCGAGCAGCGCCTCGCGATGGGCCGCGAGGAAGTCGGCGACCGAGGTCGGCGCCCGACCGGTCAGACGTTCCACGACGTCGGTCTGCGTCTCCAACAGGCCGGTGCGGATCGCGATCCCGAAGCCGGTGTAGACCGGCGCGAACGCCTCCGGCACGCCGGAGGCGACCAGCCCGGCCGTGAAGGCATCGTCGTCGACCGCGACGACCTCGACCGGCCGTCCGCTCGCGGCCGCCAGCGCCGCGGCGAGGTCGGCCTGGCTGACCAGCGCCGGTCCCGTCACGTCGTAGGTCGCGTTCTCGTGGCCGGTGCCGGTCAGCACCGCCGCGGCGGCCGCGGCGCAGTCCTCGCGCGTGACGTAGGCGGCGAGGCCGTCGCCGGCGTTGGTGACGAGCTGGCCGGAGGCGATCGCGTGGCCGCCGCTGCCGAGCTGGAGGTCGGTGTAGAGCGAGTTGCGCAGCAGCGTCCAGGCCAGGCCGCTGGCTCTCAGCGCCTGCTCGGTCGCGAAGTGGTCGGCGGCGAGCGGACCGGTCGGGTGGTCGCCCTCCGGGCGCGGCAGCGAGGTGTAGACGACGTGCGCGACGCCGGCCGCCTTGGCGGCTTCGATCGCGGCGCCGTGCTGAGCGGCGCGGCGGCCGACCGCGTCGGTCGAGATCAGCAGCAACCGGTCGACACCGGCGAAGGCGGCGGCGAGCGTCTCGGGCGCGTCGAAGTCGCCGGCGCGCGTCTGCACGCCACGTTCGGCGAAGTCGGCCAGCTTCGAAGGATCGCGGCTGACGAGCACGAGCTGCTCGGGCGCGACCGATTCGAGCGCGAATTCGGCGGCTCGACGGCCGAGCGCGCCGCTGGCGCCTGCGATGGCGATGGTGGTCATGGTCGTTCGTGCTCCCTAGTTCCTATTTGATACTGACCACATCTTCCGTCACCATGTTGTGCCATGCAAGACGGCACTTTCCTGTCCGCCGGTGACACGGCGGTAACCGACCGTGGCGACGCGCCCGTCCCCGGCACGCCCGCCGGCGCCATCGCCGCGCTGCTCGACGGCACCTGCCCGGTGCGCGACGTGCTCGACCGCATCGGCGACAAATGGTCGGTGCTCGTGATCACGCTGCTCGGCGACGGGCCGATGCGCTTCATGGAGCTGAAGCGAGCGATCGAGCTGGTCTCCCAGCGGATGCTGACGCGCACCTTGCGAGCGCTCGAACGCGACGGCTTGATCACCCGCACGGTCTTCCCCACGGTCCCGCCGCGGGTCGACTACGAGCTGACGGAGCTCGGCCGCGGGCTGCACGCGACGTTGGCCGAGCTGGCGCGCTGGTCCTACGCCCACCGCGCCGACGTCGAGGCAGCCCGGGCGACTTATGACGCGCGCGAGGCCGATTCTCAGGCTCAGGTCGAGCCTGAGAGTCTGCGCGCCTGAACACGCTGGAATCGCCCATGTGGCGAGTGATCCCGACGTCGTCATGCGTGCCGATCGGATCGGGTGCGCACGCCAAGACGAGAACGGTTCCTATTCTTCTGTAGTCTTGCTCCATGCTTTCACGCCGCCTCCGCCCCACCGCTCTGCTCCCGTTCGCCGCCGTCGCCGCGCTCGCCATCGCCGGCTGCGGCTCCGACGACGACGGCGGCAGCGGCGGCGCGACGACGGGCGGCGGCGCCGACGTCGGCTCGGTCAACGTCGTCGCGACGACGACCGTGCTCGGCGACCTCGCTCGCGAGATCGGCGGCGACGCCGTCGAGGTCACCCAGCTGTTGCAGCCCAACAGCGATCCGCACGACTACGAGCCGCGCCCCGACGACGTCGTCGCGACCTCGAAGGCGTCGCTCGTGCTGGAGAGCGGCGACGGGCTCGACGAATGGATCGAGGACGTCGTCGACCAGTCGGCCGGCAACCCGACGCTGCTCGACGTCGCCGAGACGCTGCCGGTGCAGCGCAGCGGCGAGGACGAGGAGCACGACCACGCCGAGGAGGAGCACGCGGAGGACGAGCACGCCGAGGAGGAGCACGACCACGGCGACGTCGATCCGCACTGGTGGCACGACCCGACCAACGTCGAGGCGGCCGCCGCGACCGTGCGCGACGCGCTCACCAGAGCCAACCCGGACGGCAGAGCGCTCTACGCCAGAAACGCCGACGCCTACGTCGCGAAGGTCAGAGCGCTCGACAGCGGCATCAGACAGTGCCTCGACGCCGTCCCGGCCGCGCAGCGCAAGCTCGTCACCGACCACGACGCGCTCGGCTACTTCGCCGATCGCTACGACGTCACGATCGTCGGCGCCGTGATCCCCTCGCTGACGACGCAGGCGCAGCCGTCGGCCGGCGACGTCGCCGACCTCGCCAAGCTGATCAGACGCGAAGGGGTCAGAGCGGTCTTCCCCGAGTCCGGCTCCAACCGCAAGCTGCCCGAGGCCGTCGCACAGGAGACCGGCATCACCGCCGAGTACCAGCTCTACGGCGACGCGCTCGGCCCCGAGGGCTCCGACGCCGCCACCTACCTCGGCATGGAGGCGCACAACGCCGACGCGATGGTCAGAGGCTTCACCGGCGGCGCCGACAGCTGCACGATCAGCGGGATCTGAGCCGGCCGCGGCCGCCCGTTAGGATCGAACGATGTGCATGCAGTGCATGGCCGGCGCGATGACCGCGACCGCGGGCGCCGCCGGCATCCGCGCCTGGCTCGCGACGCGCGCCTTCGGCTGGCTGACGCCGAAGCGCCTGAAGGCGATCACGATGGTGCTGATCGGCGCCGTCCTGCTCGCCTCGACGGTGCTCGTCAGCGGCGCGAGCGCGCCGCCCGCCTGACGGGGCGCCGCGCCTACGCGGCCGGCTCGACGAGCCGCTCGTGCAGGCGCGCCTGCACGTCCTCGCCGAGGCCGAGGCCGTCGGCGAACCACGCCGCCACGTCGCCGTGGCGCTGCTCCAGCTCGTCGAGGCCGGCCGCCAGATATGACGGGTCGACGCCGAGGATCGGATGCAGCAGGTCGGGGTCGCCGCCGCTCGCGGCGAAGCGATCGACGAGCGGTCTGAAGCCCGCGAACGCGAGCTCATCGCTGAGCATGAAGTCCTCCAGCACGGCGACCGCCGGCACGTCGAGCAGCAGCAGGAGCGCCGCCGCCGCCCAGCCGGTGCGGTCCTTGCCGGCGGTGCAGTGGAACAGCAGCGGCAGCTCGTCGTCGGCGGCGTCGGCGATCGCGCGGTAGAGCGTCGCGTACGCCTCGCGCGCGCTCGGCAGCGTGACGAAGTTGCGGTAGGTGCGCTCGAACAGCTCCTGCACGACCCCGCCGCGCACCGCCTGCTCGACCCTCGCGACCTCTCTGATCAGCCGCGGCAGTCTCGCCGGCACGGCGCTCGCATGGTCGCCGAGCACGTTCGCGACGAGCTGGCGCGTGCCCTCCGGCACGCGGTCGGCGCCCGCGGCGCGCTCGGCGTCGGTGCGCAGGTCGACGACCGTGCGCACGCCGAGCGCGGCGAACGCCGCGACCGTGTCACCCTCGATCCGGTCGAGCTGACCGGAGCGGAACAGCAGGCCGGTGCGGACGCGACCGCCGTCGCGCGTCGGCAGGCCGCCGGCGTCGCGCAGGTTCGGCAGCGCGGCCAGCGGCGGCGCGGGACGGGCGGGCGGAGCGTCGTCGGCGATCGGCACGGGCCGCAGGTTAACGGTGCCCCTCAGTGCGCGTGCGTGTGGCCGCCCTCGGGCAGCGCCGCGGCGGGGATCCGCGCGACGACCGCGGCGGCGAGGCCGGTCGTGATCGGGACTGACAGCAGCAGCGCGATCGAGCCGACGAGCGTCGCGACGATCGGCTCGGCGAGGTCGTGCAGGTTGAGCGCGTCGACGGTCGCGGCGCCGCCCGACTGCAGCACCAGCAGCAGCGGCAGCGTCGCGCCGGCGTAGGCGAGCATCAGCGTGTGCGTCGTCGCGACGAGGTGGTCGCGGCCGACGGCGTAGCCCTCGCGGTAGAGGCGGCGGGCGCCGAGGCCGGGGTTGGCGCGCCGCACCGCCATCACCGCCGACGCCTGCGTGACGGCCATGTCGGCGAGCACCCCGAGCGCGCCCAGCACGAGGCCGGCGAGCACGATCCCCTGCAGCGAGATCGCGCCGGCGTTCTGCACCAGCGCCCCCGACAGCTCGCCGAAGTGCCCGTCGAGCTTCGCGCCGTGGGTCGCGAGCGTGCCGATCGCGGTCGCGATCAGCAGCGTCACGGCGATCCCGAGCGCGGCGGCGGCGCTCTGCGCGGTCAGGCCGTAGGTGAGGCCGACCGTCACGAACATCACCGCCAGCGCGCCGACCAGCGCGACCAGCAGCGGCGGCTCGCCGCGCAGGATCGCCGGCACGACGAACTCGAGGATCAGCAGCAGGCTGAGCGCGAAGCCCGCGAGCGCGAGCAGCCCGCGCCAGCGCGCCATCACGACGATCAGCACCGCGAACGCGACCGCCAGCCACAGCAGCGTCCCGCGCCGCTCGACGCCGGAGAAGGCGTAGACGGTTCTGCCGCCGGGCTGCGCGATCCGCTGCACGCGCACGCCGTCGCCGGGGGCGAACTCCGACACCAGCTCGACCGGGCCGAGGTCGAGCGTCGCGCGCGGGCCGTCGTCGACCTGCACGACGATCGTGCGACAGCGCTGCTGCGCCGGGCCGGGGCAGTCGCCCTCGCGCACGCGCACGACCTCGGCACCGACGGTCGCGCTGCCGAAGCCGTTCTGGCCGGCTCTTCTGGCCGGCGCCTCGCCAGGCCACAGCGCGACCAGCCCGACGACGGTCGCCAGCGCCAGCAGCGCGACGGCGCCGACCAGCAGCCGCCCGCCGGAGCTGCGCGCGAAGGCGGCGTGGGCGCGCCAGCCGTGGGCGTGAGTCGCGTGGCCGTCGTGACCGTCGCGGCCCGCGTGGCCGTCGTGCCCGCCGCGCGGCGGGGGCGCGTCATCGTCGTCGTGACAGTCCGGAGGTGGCGGCGCGATACTCATCGTCGTGGTCTTCGAGCACCGCTCCGCCGCTCCTACCCGCGGCCGTCGATGAACGGACGTCAGTTCCTCGCCGGCCTGCTGGCCGTGCTCGCCGTCGTGCTCGGGCTCGTCGGCGGGGTGGCGCGCTACCTCGACCAGCGCGTCGTGCAGCCCGACGCCTTCGCTCAGAGCGCGCTCGCCGCGCTCGACAGAGCGGCGGTCCGCGGCGCCGTCGCCGACGAGATCGCCGCGCGCGTCGTCGAGCGCGTCCCGGTCGAGCTGGTGCCGCGGGCGCAGGTGCGGCGCGTCGCCGACAGGGTCGTCGCGACGCGCGCCTTCCGCCGCACCTTCCGCGAGCGGGCGCTGGAGGCCAACCGCGTGCTCTTCTCCAGCGACGACGACGCGGCGACCGCGACGCTCTCGCTCGGCGACCTGACGCCCGCCTTCGACGCGATCGACCCGCGCCTGGCGCCTCTGCTGGGCGACGGCGCCGAGCAGCGGCTGCTGACGCTGCGCACCGACACGCTCGGCGTCGGCACCGCCCGCCTCGGTGAAGCCGCCGGCACGCTCGGAACCGTCGGCCCGCTGTTGGCGGCGCTGGCGCTGATCGCCGCGCTGCTGCTATCGCCCAGGCGGCTGGCGGTGGTGCGAATCGCGGCGGTGGGGAGCGTGATCGCCGGCGCGCTGCTGCTGGCCGGGCTGTCGGTCGGGCGCTCGTTCGCCGTCGACCGTGCCGAGTCGAGCGCCGGCATCACCGTCGCGCAGGCGCGTGACGCGGTCGGCGCCGCCTGGGACGTCTTCATGGACGACCTGCGCCCGTGGGCGCTTGCCGCGATCGCGGTCGGCTTCGTGCTGACCGCGCTAACGCTGCTGCCGGCCGCCTTCGGCCGCCGCGAGCGGATCTAGCCTCGCGACGGCCGGCGGGCCGGGTGGGGTTCAGCCGGTGATGAAGCCGGTCCCTCTGACGATCGAGAGCACTCTCTTCATCGAGTAGGCGACGTCGAACGCGCCGTTCGGCGTGACGCCGCTTCTGCCCGTGATGTCGCCGTTGAGCGCCGCGATCGCGCCGGCGTGGCGGGCCTCGATGGTGAGGATCGAGACGGCCGCTCTGATGATCGGCACCTGCTTGATGTTCGTCGCCTGGCCGGAGTAGGCGGCGACGCCCGTCGTCTCCAGCGCGAACGCGGTCGCGCGGAATCTCGCCTCGTCAGAGGTCGTGTCGCCGAAGTCGAAGCTCGGCGACTTGACCGCCGCGCTGCCGAGCACTCTCTTGAGCACCGCGACGTGCGCGGCCTCGTCGGCCGCGACCAGTCTCGCGAACTCGCCGAGCGCACCGGGGAAGCCGGCTCTCAGCGCCTCCTTGTAGAACGCCGCCTCGAGGTACTCGAGCGTCAGCGCGTAGTTGAGGATCGCGACGTCCTGCTTCTTCGACGGCTTCGCCGCGCTCGCGAGCGCCGGCAGGCCGCCGAACAGCACGCCGCTGGCGATCAGCGAGCCGCCGGCGATGCCGGCCTTGCGGAACAGGTCGGCGCGGGTGTCGCCGGCGACCGCCTCCTCCTGCTCTCGCAGCGCGCCGTCGCGATCGAGCGTCTCGAGCGAGATCAGATCGGTCAACTGGGGCTTCACGGTGGTGCTCCTTCCAAAGATTGCCGAGCGCCCCTCCTTGCGCGCTCCCGCCGCAAACGGATCACTTCCGGTCGCGGTGATCCGCTCGCGCCGGCCAACCGAATAGCTAGCGATGGACTCACCGGCCCAGACCCCCGCCCCGTGAAGCAGCGCCGCACGATCGAGCGCCTCGCCGACGAGGAGCTGATGACGCTCGTGCAGGAAGGCGAGCCGCGCGCGCTGGAGGTCCTCTACGACCGCCACGGCGGCGCCGCGTACTCGCTCGCGCACCGCATCATGGGCGACCGCCAAACGGCCGAGGACGTGACGCAGGAGGCGTTCGTCTCGATCTGGCGCTCGGGGGGTCGTTACGACGGCTCGCGCGGCAGCGTGCGCTCGTGGGTGCTGGCGATCCTGCGCAACCGCGCGATCGACGCGCTGCGCCGCTCGGCGGCGCGCGCACCGCGCCTCGACTACGACGACGACGGCGCGCTGGAGGCGCAGGCGAGCGAGGAGCGGACCGACGGCGAGGCGCTGCGGCGCGAGCGCGCGCGGGTCGTGCGCGGCGCGCTGCAGGAGCTTCCGCAAGACCAGTCGCAGGTGCTCGGTCTCGCCTACTTCGGCGGCTTCACGCACAGAGAGATCTCCGACCTGCTCGACGTGCCGCTCGGCACGATCAAGGGACGGATGCGACTTGGGTTGGAGAAGATGCGCACGAGCATGGACGAGGCGATCTGATGAACATCGCGGACGAGCACAGCCGCTGGGACGAGGACCTCGCCTCCTACGCCGTCGGTGCGCTCGACACCGATGAGACGGTCGCCTTCGCCGCCCACCTCGCCACGTGCGACCGCTGCCGCGGCGAGCTGCACCGGCTCGCGCCCGCGGTCGAGCTGCTGCCGGCCTCGGTCGAGCAGCTGTCGCCGCCGCCGGCGCTGCGCGGGCGGATCATGGACGCGATCGCGCAGGAGCGGGCGGCCGCCTCCGGCGTTCCCGAGCAGGCGCCCGCGCCGGCGACGACGCGCTCGCGGCGGGGCGCCTCGGCACCGGCGCGCGCGCGGCACGGCGGCTCCAGCGGCTCACAGCGCACGCCGCTGCGCGAACGACTGCGCGGCTGGCATGTGCCGGTGCTGCCGGCGGCGTTGACCGCCGCGGGGGTCGCGGCGGCGTTCGCGATCGGGCTCGTCGTCGGCGGCGGCTCCTCGACGCCCGACCGCACGACCGTCCCGGTCGTCGCGACCGCCGACGCCGGCAGAGCGGCGGTGAGCGGCCAGCTGATCTCCGACGGCGGCGCCTGGCACCTTGACGTGAGACAGCTGCCGCAACCCGCAAGAGGCCGCGTCTACCAGGCGTGGGTGATGCGCGACGGCCGCGACGTCGAGCCGTCAACTGTCTTCGTGCTCGCGCGCGACGGCAGCTCGACGGTCGCGATCCCGCAGTCGCTCGGCTCGGGCGACCAGGTGCTCGTGACCGAGGAGCCGGCCGGCGGCAGCCCCGCGCCGACGGCGAGACCGCTGCTCAGCGCGACGGTCTGAGCGCGGTGACGGCGCGGCGCGGCGAGCGCGGCGTCGCGCCAGCTGCCGAACTCTCGTCGAGCCGCTCGCACGCGTTCTTGCGTCCCGGCCCCTTCTATGACCAACGTCACACAACGTCAGCAGGGAAACGCGCACTATGTGTCTACGCGATCGACGCACCACCCGCCGGGCCCCGCGAAACCCGGCAAAAAGCTTCCTCACCGATCGCAGCACCACCACATAGACACATCTCTCCTCCCGGGAAAAGGCTCGCCATTGGCGGGCCTTTTCTCATTGGGAAGGCGGCAGAGTAGCGCAGTCCGCGCGGATCGTGCCGTCCGCCTCGCGACAGACGGCACGAAGGGGTCTCAGGCCGCCATCGCCTGCAGCTCGCTGCCGAGTCTGCCGGCCTGCACGCGGATGCTCGCGATCGATCTCTTCGCGCGGCTGAGCAGCGTGCGCGCCGTCGCGTTGTCGCCGCGCTTGTACGCGACCAGCGCGCTGTCGAGCGTTCCGTACGCTCTCTTCTCGGCCGCGAGGATCTCCAGCAGCTTGCGCTTCGCCGTCTCACCCTCGGGCGTCGAGGTCTGCTCAGGCGTCACGGCCGCTCTCATGCGGTCGACCTGGCGCCGCACCAGCTTGATCGCTCTGCGCGCGCCGGGGACCGCCGCGAGCCCTCTCGTGTCGACCTTCGCGAGCGCCTTGCTCGTCGCCGTCTCGTGTCTGTCGAGCGTGACGGCCTGCGTGATCGCGGCGCGCGCGAACGACTGGTCGTCGGCGCGCGCGACGAGCGGCAGCGCCAGCAGCAGCGTGACGGCGAGCAGCGTCGTGCGAAGGAGGGTGCGGGGCATCGCGGGTCGGTCCTTTCGTCGGGCGACCGGATTCTAGGGAGGCGTCAGGCGCCCTCCACCAGCCGCCGCAGCGCCGGCGCCAATCTCATCGCCTGCTTGCGGATCTTCGCGATCGACGCCTTCGCGCGCCGCTGCAGCTCGTTGCCGGTGCTGACCTCGCCGCGCTGGAACGCGGCGAGCGAGCGGTCGACCGTGCCGTAGGTCTTCTTCTCCGCGACCAGCAGCGCGACGAATCTGCGCTTGATCCGCGCGCCGTCGGCGGTCGAGGTCGACTCGCCCCGCAGCGGCCGCAGCGCCTTGTCGATCTGGTTGCGGGTCGCCTGCACCGCTCTGCGCGCGGCGGGGATCGCCGCGCGACCTCTGCGGTCGACGCGCGTCAGCGCCGTGCCGGTCGCGCTCTCGTATCTGGCCAGTCTGCCGGCCTGGTCGATCGCGGTCGTCGCGAACGAGCGGTCGTCGGCGCGCGCGGCGGCCGGCAGCAGCAGGGCGGCGGCGAGGACGGTCGCGATCAGCGTGAGCGGGGCGAGGCGG
The DNA here is from genome assembly GCF_033542075.1 of Conexibacter stalactiti. Lineage (NCBI taxonomy): Bacteria > Bacillati > Actinomycetota > Thermoleophilia > Solirubrobacterales > Conexibacteraceae > Conexibacter > Conexibacter stalactiti. The sequence continues at coordinate 18,175 of NZ_JAWSTH010000056.1, read as the reverse complement.
GTGCGGGACATCGGGGAGTCCGTTCCTGTCGAACTGCGGGACCTCCCGACCGTGCCCGCTGGACCAGCTGCTCTACCGTCGCGAAGTCCGCGCGCGGGAGGCGCTCGCCGCACTCGCGTACCCTTGAACGCGAGCATGCAGCACCACGACGACCAGCAGAGCCCCGCGGCGGGCCTCGATCCGGCGCGGCTGGAAGGGTCGCTCGCGGTCGAGGACGCGCCGGCCGAAGGCATCGACCCGGCCCGGCTTCAAGCGGCGCTGGCCGTCCTCGCGGAGGTCGAGCGGCTGCCGCTGGAGCATCCCGACGCGATCGCCATCCAGCGCGCCACCGCGAGCATCTACAAGACCGTCAAGAAGCAGCGCAAGCGCGAGCGGCGCGACGCGATCCTCGAGCACGACCGCGCGATCACGCACGCGACCGCGACCGGCGCCCCCGGCCGCATCGACGACGAGACCGAGGGCCTGCCGCTGACCACGGCGACGACGGGCGCGATCGCCGGCCATCTGATCGAGTCGATCGCCTGCTACGTCTGCAAGGAGCACTTCACGCAGGTCGACGCCTGGTACCACCAGCTCTGCCCCTCCTGCGCGGCGAGAAACCACCAGCGCCGCGACGCCCGCACCGACCTGACCGGCCGCCGCGCGCTGCTGACCGGCGGTCGCGCGAAGATCGGCATGTACATCGCGCTGCGCCTGCTGCGCGACGGCGCGCATACGACGATCACGACGCGCTTCCCCAACGACGCGATCCGCCGCTTCAAGGCGATGGAGGACAGCGGCGACTGGATCCACCGGCTGAGAATCGTCGGGATCGACCTGCGCGACCCCTCGCAGGTGATCGCGCTCGCCGACGCCGTCGCCGAGGAGGGTCCGCTCGACATCCTCATCAACAACGCCGCGCAGACGGTGCGCCGCTCGCCCGAGGCGTACGCGCCGCTGGTCGAGGCCGAGCGCGCGCCGCTGCCCGCCGGCGAGCTGCCGCGGCTGGTCACCTTCGGCCAGGTCGCCGCGCGGCCGACCTCGCTGCCAGCCGGGATCGAGTCGGGCCAGCACTGGGCCCCCACCCCCCACGCGCTGACGGCGATGGCGCTGAGAGCGAAGTCGGCGTCGATGGACCGGGTCGCGGTCGGCGAAGCGATCGACGCCGGCGGCCTCGTGCCCGACCTGCACGACAGCAACAGCTGGATCCAGACGGTCGAGCAGGTCGACCCGACCGAGATGCTCGAGGTCCAGCTCTGCAACATGACGGCGCCGTTCATCCTCGTCAGCCGCCTGCGGCGGTCGATGGCGGCCGCGCCGGCGCGGCGCAAGTACATCGTCAACGTCTCCGCGATGGAGGGCCAGTTCAGCCGCGGCTACAAGGGCCCGGGCCATCCGCACACGAACATGGCGAAGGCGGCGCTGAACATGCTCACGCGCACGAGCGCGAACGAGCTGCTGGAGCAGGACGGGATCCTGATGACCGCCGTCGACACCGGCTGGATCACCGACGAGCGGCCGCACCCGACCAAGCAGCGGCTCGCCGGCGAGGGCTTCCACGCCCCGCTCGACCTCGTCGACGGCGCCGCGCGCGTCTACGACCCGATCGTCCGCGGCGAGCTCGGCGAGGACCTGCACGGCATCTTCCTGAAGGACTACGCCAAGTCGCCCTGGTAGGCCGGCGGCTCAGCCGGCCAGCGCGGGCGCGCCGACGGGCGCCTCGGCGCCGGCCGCCAGCCGCCCGCCCGGTCTGAGCGCCGCCACGAGCGCGGCGTGATCGCGCTCGTTCAGGTCGGCGTAGGCCTCCGCGAAGCGGGCCAGCGCCCGCTCGAAGGCGTCGCTGCTGCCGAGGTAGGCGGCGATCGCTCCGGCGTCGCCGGAGCGGGCGTGGGCGCGCGCGAGCGTCCAGCCGCACATCTCGCCGTAGGCGGCCAGCGCCTCGGGCACCATCCGCTCGACGTCGGCCGAGCGCTTCCAATCCCACAGCTGGCGCACGTAGAAGTCGCGCCGTCTGTCGTCGAGCCCCGTCGCCGAGATCCAGCCGAGGAAGATGTCGCTCGCCGCCTGCATCAGCCACTGGCCGCGCACGACGCGCTCGCCGTGGTGGTCGAACTCGCTGGCGCCGGCGTACGGCTCCAGCACCGACGGCTGCGCCTCCTTCAGCTGCAGGAAGAGCGGGTCGCGCTCGTCGTCGCCGAGCAGCAGCGCGATCCAGGCGCGCGTGCCGACGCTGCCGACGCCGACGACCTTCAGCGCCGCGTCGACGTATCTGTAGCGCGCGACCAGGCGGGCGGTCGCGCCGCTGACGGTCGCGGCGTGCTGGGCCAGCAGCTCGGTGACCAACTCGGGCGTGCCGCGGTCGCCGGCGAGCTGGTCGAGCGGCACGATCAGCGGCGGGTCGGAGACGATCCGCAGGCGGCCGTCGACGTGCTCGGTCAGCTTGTCGAGCGCGCGCAGGCTGGTCTTGCGGTGGGCCTTCTGGAGGTTGCGGTCGAAGGCGCGCGCCTGCTCCTCCGGCAGCTCCTCACGCCACCGTCTGGCGATCGTGTCGGCGTCGAGGCGCGCGTACCAGACGGCGAGGTGGCCGAGGCCGGCGAACTGGTCGATCGCCTCGCGGTAGCGGCGCACGGCCGCGCGCACCGTGTCGCGCCGCTGACGCCCGCCGAAGCCGCGCTCCCGCCCCACGATCGCGATGCTCGCCGCCAGCCGCTTGACGTCCCACTCCCACGGGCCCGGCAGTGACTCGTCGAAGTCGTTGAGGTCGAAGACGAGCTGCCGGTCGGGCGCGGCGAAGCCGCCGAAGTTGGCGAGGTGGGCGTCGCCGCAGAGCTGGACGCGCAGGCCGGTCGCCGGCGTCGCGGCGAGGTCGGCGGCCATCACGGCCGCGGCGCCGCGGAAGAAGGCGAACGGCGACGCCGCCATCCGCTCGTAGCGCAGCGGCAGCAGCTCCTGCACGCGCGTCGCGCCCTGGCGCGCCAGGACGTCGAGCGGGTCAGGGCGGTCGCTCGCGGGCGCGAACTCGCCGTGCGCGCCGCGTCTGACGCGTGCACGCGCCGCGCGGCCGTCGGCGGCGCTCAACGCGCGACTCCGGCGTGTGAGTGCGGGGGCTGATCGGGCTCGGCGTGGACGACGACGGTCGTCGCGACACGATCGTGGAAGGCGCGCCGGCGTGCGTCGAGCAGCACCGGCAGGTAGCCGGCGAAGAGCGGGATCGCCCCGAGCACGAGCGCGCCGAAGCGCAACAGCGCGCGCGCCGGCCGCAGCGGCCGCGGCGGCTCGTGGGCGTCGCGCACGCAGATTCGCATCACGCGGTCGCCCGGCGTCTGCCCGGTCGTCGACCAGAAGGCGACGAAGTAGCCGATCGACCACGCCAGCCAGATGCCGGCGCCGACGATCGCCGCGACCCGTTCGACGCCGTCAGGCAGGTGCAGCAGCGACGTGCAGAGCGCGACGACGCCGCCGACCGCGACGGCGACCGCGTTGATCGCGACCGCGTCGAGCGCCAGCGCGACCGCGCGCGTCGCGAGGCCGGGATAGAGCGGCGCGGCGGGGCGTGCGCGCGCCGCACCGGCACGGCGCGCTGCGATCTCCTGCGCGTGCAGCGTCTGCGCGCTGCTCATGCCGGGCCGAGGCCGGGCGGCGGCAGCGGCGACAGCGGACCGGCCGGCGAGGGACGCCGCAGCATCCGCCGCGCGGCGCGCTCCAGCCACGCGTCAGCCTGCTGCGTCTGCTCCCGCACCTCGTCGGCGACCTCTTCGGCGAAGCTCGCGCCCTGGTGCGTGATCGCGTCGGTCACGGCCGGGCTCTGCGCGACCTCCTGCACGATCAGCCACAGCTCCTCGCTCTCCAGCAGCCGTCTCGTGACGGCGTCGACGAGCGGCCCGCGGAAGGCCTCCGCAACGGCCCGTTCGGCGACCTCGCTGGTGACGATGCGGCGCGCGGCGGCGTCGGCGAGCTGCGAGGCCAGCAGCGCGTCGAGCAGGTCGAGCGCGGTCTGCGAGGCACGTCGCTGCACCAGCGAGAGCGGCGGCCGCGCGACGGCGATGACGAACGAGCGGACCATCGTCCGATCATCGCCTCGCGCGCGCGTCAGCGCAGTGGTGCACGCACCTGTTCGCGTGTGGTGAGCGCACCCTTGGCGCCCCCGCGCACCGCTGACACGGTGTGGCGTACCAGAACGCAAGGGAGAGGCCATGGGTGTGCACGCTACCGGCGGCGGGGTTCCCGCGTCGGACCAGACGGGATACGCGACGGCAGAGAGCCACGCCGGCGGCTGGGTCGTCTTCGCCGGCACGATGCTGATGATCGCCGCGACCCTGAACATCATCTACGGGATCGGCGCGATCAGCGACTCCAGCTTCTACGTCAACGACGCGCGTTACATCTTCAGCGACCTCAACACATGGGGCTGGATCGTCACGCTGACCGGCGCGGCGCAGATGCTCGTCGCCTTCGGCGTGTGGGCGCGCAACACGCTGGCGACGTGGCTGGGAATCGCCTTCGCGGGCCTCAACGCGATCATCCAGCTGATGCTGCTGCCGGCCTCGCCGTTCCTGTCGCTGGCGCTGTTCGCCGTCGACATGATGGTGATCTACGGCCTCGCCGTCCACGGCGGTCACGCCGAAGAGCGGGCCTGAGGAGGCATCGCGATGTCCGCAGTGGCACCCGACACCGAAGCGACCTTCCGCTCGATCGCGATCGGCGACGTCGACGCGATCGAGGTCGCGATCGGCCTGCGCGAGGCGCAGCAGGAGCGCACCGGCCTCGACCCTCGCACGTTCGCGCTCGTCAAGATCGCGGCGCTGATCGCGCTCGACGCCCCGCCGGCCTCGTACGCCTGGCAGATCGCCAACGCGACCGCCGAGGGCGCGACCCCCGAGGACATCCTCGGCGTCCTGCGCGCCGTCGCGCCGCAGGTCGGCGGGCCGCGCGTCATCGCTGCCGCGCCCGAGGTGATGCTGGCGCTCGGCCTCGTGCTCGACGAGGAAGAGGCCTGAGATGCCGATCGGACGACGCCGGCCGCTGCTGCGCGCCGCGGCCGTCGGCGGCGGCGCGTACATGGCCGGCAAGAAGCGCGCCGCCTCGCAGCAGCGCGAGACCGAGCAGGAGGCGCGCATCGGAGGGTTGGAGCAACAGGCGTACGCCGCGCCGCCGCAGCAGGCGGCGCCCGTACCGCCGCCGGCGGCCGCAGCCCCACCGCCGGCCGTCGGCGGCGCCGACCTGATCTCCCAGCTGCAGCAGCTCGGCCAGCTGCGCGACCAAGGCGTGCTGACCGAGGACGAGTTCGCGACGCAGAAAGCGCGCCTGCTCGCCTCGTGAGGCGCACAACCGGGCGCGGCGGTCCCCTGGACCGCCCGCGCCCGCGCGCGTCCGCGGACGCGGACGCGCTCCGCGCGCTAGTGCCCGACCAGTCTCGACGCCTCGCCCAGCACCTCGCCGAGGATCGTCACGATCTCGTCGAACTGCTGCTGCTCGGCGACGAGCGGCGGGGAGATCTGCACGACCGGGTCGCCGCGGTCGTCGGCGCGGCAGATGATGCCGGCGTCGTAGAGCCGCTCGGAGAGGAAGCCGCGCAGCAGCTTCTCCGCCTCCTCGTCGCTGAAGGTCGCGTTCGTCTCGCTGTCCTTGACCAGCTCCAGCGCGTAGAAGTAGCCCGTGCCGCGCAGGTCGCCGACGATCGGCAGGTCGAGCAGCTGCGCCAGCGTCGCGCGGAACTGGTCCTCGGTCGCGCGGACCTTCTGCGGCAGCTGCTCGCGCTCCATGATCTCGATGTTCTTCAGCGCGATCGCCGCCTGCACCGGGTGGCCGCCGAAGGTGACGCCGTGCGTGTACATCGCCGTCCCCTCCAGGAACGGCGCGGCGACCTTGTCGGAGGCGATCACGGCGCCGATCGACGCGTACGCCGACGAGAGGCCCTTCGCGCTCGTGATGATGTCCGGCTTGATGTCGAAGCGGTTGGAGGCGAACCAGTCGCCGATGCGGCCGAAGCCGGTGATCACCTCGTCGGCGACGAGCAGGATCCCGTGCTCGTCGCAGAGCGCGCGCACGCCCTCGAAGTAGCCGGCCGGCGGCGTGAAGGCGCCGCCGGAGTTCTGCACCGGCTCCATGATCACCATCGCGACCGTCGACGGGTCCTCGGACCAGATCCGCTGCTCCAGGTCGTCGAGCAGGAACTGCGTGAACTGCTCCTCCGTCTCGCCCGCGGGACGGCGGAAGCGGTTCGTGTTGCGGACGTGCGAGACCTGCGGCACGAGCGGCTCGAACGGCGAGCGGATCCCCGCCACGCCGGTGATCGAGAGCGCGCCGAGCGACGAGCCGTGGTAGGCGACGTCGCGGCCGATCGCCTTCCAGCGGCGCTCGCCGTTGGCGGTGTGGAACTGGCGCGCGAGCTTCCACGCCGACTCGACCGACTCCGAGCCGCCGCTGGTGAAGAAGACGCGGTTCATGCCCTCGGGCGCGAGGCCGGCGATCTTCGTCGCCAGCTCGATCGAGCGCGGGTGGGCGTAGGACCAGTTCGTGTAGTACGGCAGCTCGCGCATCTGCGCGTGCGCCGCCGCGCCGATCTCCTCGCCGTAGCCGTAGCCGACCTGCACGGCGAAGAGGCCCGCGAGCGCGTCGAGGTAGCGCTTGCCGGCGGAGTCGTAGAGGTAGCTGCCCTCGCCGCGCTCGATGATCGGCACCGGCGCGTCCCTGTACGCGCCCATGCGCGTGAAGTGCATCCAGAGGTGGTCCTTCGCCGCCTGCTGGAGGTCGAGGCCCGTGGGGTTGCTTGCAGTTGCAGTCATGGTCCGTTCAGAGTCCGATCCGCACAGCGACGTGCTTGATCTGGGTGTAGTCCTCGAGCGAGTACATCGACATGTCCTTGCCGTAGCCGGATTCCTTGAAGCCGCCGTGGGGCATCTCGCTCGTGATCGGGGTGAGGTGGTCGTTGACCCACACGCAGCCGAACTCCAGCCGGCGTGCGGCGTCCATCGCGCGCCCGACGTTCTCGGTGAAGACCGAGGCCGCGAGGCCGTAGCGCGAGTCGTTGGCGAAAGCGATCGCCTGCGCGTAGTCGTCGACGCGCTGGATCGTCACGACGGGGCCGAAGACCTCGTTCTGGACGATCTCGCTGTCCTGCTCGACGTCGGCGACGATCGTCGGCGCGACGAAGGCGCCGCCGGCCGGGCCGGCGCCGTTGCCGCCGCCGGTGAGCACGGTCGCGCCGGCCGCGGTCGCGCGCTCGATGAAGCCGAAGGCGCGCTGCTGCTGCTTGGCCGAGATGACGGGGCCCATCTCGATCTGCTCGCCCTCGGCCGGGTCGCCGACCTGCAGCGACTCGACGGCGGGCACGAGCGCTTCCAGCAGTCTGTCGTAGATCTTCGCCGTCGCGATGATGCGCGTGCCGGCGGTGCAGTCCTGGCCGGAGTTCCAGTAGCCGGCGACGCGGATCGCGGCGACCGTCTGCTCCAGGTCGGCGTCGTCGAGCACGACGACCGGCGCCTTGCCGCCAAGCTCCAGGTGCAGGCGCGTGAGGTTGTCGGCGGCGGCCTTCGCGATCGTCTTGCCGGTACGCACGTCGCCGGTCAGCGAGACGAGCCCGAAGGCGCGGTTCTCGACCAGCTTCGCGCCGACGTTCGGGCCGTCGCCGGTGACGACGCCGAGCACGCCGGCCGGCAGGGCGCCGGCGGCATTGGCCAGCTCGGCGAAGCGCAGCAGCGACAGCGGCGTCCCCTCGGCCGGCTTCAGCACCTGGACGTTGCCGGCGGCGAGCGCCGGGCCGATCTTCCACGCCGCCATGTTGAGCGGGTAGTTCCACGGCGCGATGCCGGCGACGGCGCCGATCGGCTCGCGCCGCACCATCGACGTGTAGCCCTTGATGTACTCGCCCGCCGACTTGCCCTCGAGGTTGCGCGCGGCGCCGGCGAAGAAGCGCAGCAGGTCGGCGGAGGCCTCGACCTCCTCCTTCGCCATCCCCAGCGGCTTGCCGGTGTTGGCCGACTCCAGCGCGCCCAGCTCGTCGGTCGCGCCCTCCATCACGTCGGCGAGCTTCAGCAGCGCGGTCGCGCGCTCCCCCGGCGTCGTCTCGTTCCACTCGCGCTTGGCCGCGAGCGCGGCCTCGACGGCGCGCTCGACGTCGGCGCCGTTGCCCTCCGGCACGGTCGCGATCACCGCGCCCGTGGCGGGGTTGACGATCTCGCGCGTGCCGCCGTCGACCGCATCGACGAGCTGGCCGCCGACGACGTTGCGAAACGGTGCGCTGGGGGTGGTCTGAGCCACGGGTGAGCCTTCCTTGCAGACGTTGCGCTTTGCGTACCGATACCCACCCTACACTGAGATAACCGCAATGTGTAGGCGACTTTGCTGCGGATGTCGCTGAATCGGGTCGCGATCGCTAGGATCCGGACCATGAACGACCGCAGACGCGGCGCGATCGCCGGCAGCGCCGTGCTCGACGATCTCGACCGCGCGATCGTGGAGGCCCTGCAGGCCGACGGCCGCGCCTCCTTCCGCGAGATCGCACGGGCGCTCGGCGTCGCCGAGGGGACGGTCCGCAACCGCTACGACCGCCTCTCGGAGGCCGGCGTGCTCGACGTCGTCGGCGTCACCAACCCGCTCGCGCTCGGCTTCGACGCGATGGCGATGGTCGGCGTCACGACGAGCGGCAGACCGCAGGTCGTCTCGGAGCCGATCGCGGAGCTGACGGAGGTCAGCTACGTCGTGATCGTCGCCGGCCAGTTCGACCTGCTCGTCGAGGTCGTCTGCCGCGACCACGCGCACCTGCTGGAGATCATCGAGCAGCTGCGCGCGATCGACGGCGTCGTCTCGACCGACACGTTCGTCTACCTGAAGCTGACGAAGCAGAGCTTCGAGCACGGCCGGCTGCCCGGCCGCTGAGGCGGTTCGTCAGGCGGTCGCCGCGACCGCGGTGCGCGTCAGCTTGCGCAGGCCGCTCGCGGTGACCATGTACTGGTCCTCCTCCTTCAGCCCGACGACCTCGCCGCCCGGCAGCTCGACCGCGGTCGAGGGCTCGATGCAGATGCACATCCCCTCTTCGAGCACGTCGTCGTGGTCCATCAGCTCGGCGCGGTAGAGGCTGGGGATCTCGACCATCCGCAGGCCGATGCCGTGGCCGACCGCGTAGGAGGTCGGCGGCAGGCCGTGGCCGCGGAGCGCGTCGTTGATCGTCGCCGCCAGCTGCGAGCCGGTCACGCCCGGCCGCGCGAACGCCTCGCCGGTCGCCTTTGCGTCGAGCAGCGCGCGGTGGGCTTTGGCGACCTGCGGCGACGGCTCGCCGGCGAAGGCGGTGCGGCAGAAGTCGGCCGTGTAGCCGCCGCGGCCGATCACGCCGTAGTCGACGAAGAAGGTGTCGCCGCCCCAGATGCGGCGGCCGGTCGGCAGCCACGCCGCTCTGCGCGGCGTCGCCTGCGCGACGATCACGCTGTGCGAGATCCACTCGACCATGTGCGAGTGGGCGGTCGCGTCGGCGAGCGTGACGACGTCGTGGTCGGTCATCCCCTCGACGAAGCCGGCGAGCGCGTTGGAGGCGCACAGCGACAGCACGTCGCAGGTCGCCTCCAGCAGCCGCACCTCGTCGGGCAGCTTGATTCGCCGCGCCCGCAGCAGCTCGCGCAGCACCGGCACCAGCTCGACCTGCGGCAGCTCGCGCCGAATCAGCTCGACGACGTCGAACGGCAGCGTGTCGATCCCGACCCGTCTGGCGCCGACCCGCTGCAGCTCGCGCACGAGCAGGCCGGTGTACGTCGCCGGGTGGGCCCAGAACGACTGCCACGACGGCGCCGGCACGCGGCGTGTGATCCACGGCAGGCCGTGGACCGGCTCGTTGAGCACCTCGCCGACGTCGCAGGCCAGCAGCGTCGCCTCGCCGTCGAGCGCGACGAGCGCGGCGTAGTAGTCGTAGTTGGAGTCGTACGTCAGCGTCGCGCGGAAGTCGGTCGCCTGCCGGATCGTGTCGAAGCTCGACAGCAGCAGGTGGTCGAGCTGCTGCTCGCGCATCTGCTCGGCGACGCGCTCCATCCGCGCCGCGCGCAGGGCGGCGGCGTCGACGTCGGGCCAGCGGTACATCAGGACTCCTGCTCTTCGGGGAGGGGCTGACCGAGGCGCATCCCTCTGCGCACGGTCAGGTAGACGAGCGCGCCGAGCACGCCGAGGACTGCGGTCACGAGCACGACCGACCACTGCAGCCACCAGTCGGGGCCGCTGAGGATCTCGCGCGGCCACGAGATGTTGATCGTCTCGAAGACCGACCAGATCAGCGCCGCGACGAGGATCGGCAGCGAGAGGCGGCCGAGTGACCACGGACCGGGCTTCCAGCTCCCCCGGCTGCGCACGACGACCGCCGCGATCAGCACCAGCGCAAAGGTCAGGTACCAGCCGCCGATCACGAAGCCGACGAGCACGGAGTAGACGTTGGAGCCGGTCAGGAAGAAGATCGGCAGCGGCAGCACGGCCGTGACGGCGAGCGCGTTGAGCGGGATCGCCTCGCGTCTGGAGAGCTTCGCCAGCCAGGTCGAGCCGGGCAGCGCTCTGTCGCGGGCGAACGCCCAGATGACGCGCGAGATGCCGGTCTGCAGACCGAGCGCGCAAGCGGTGAAGCCGATCGCGAACATCGCGTTGAAGACGCGCATGCCGGTCTCGCCGAGGTGCGTCGAGAGCGTCGTCGTGATCGGGTCGACGTCCTCGCCGGTCAGCACCGCGCCGATGTCGGGCACCGCCAGCAGCAGCGACAGCGAGCCGAAGAGGCCGATCGCGGCGATCGCCATCAGCGAGTAGCGCAGCGCCTTCGGCACGTTGCGGGGCGCGTCCTCGACCTCCTCGCCGATCGCGCCGCTGGACTCGAAGCCGACGAACGACCAGCCGGCGAGGCCGACCGCCAGCAGCACGGTCGAGAGCGACCAGCCGCCGGCGCCGGCGCCGTTCTCGAGGATCGCGCTGACGGGGTTGACGTTGTGGAAGAAGAGCAGCCAGACGCCGAGGCCGATCGAGGCGATCACCTCGACCGTGATCGAGAGGAAGATCATCAGCCGCAGCAGCTTGCGCGTCAGCATGTTCGACGCGGTCGCGAAGGCGAGCACGATCACGCAGCCGACGATCAGCGACGACTTCGCGCTGACGTCGATGGCGAAGGCGGCGCCCCAGAACTGCGTCGCGCCGACGGCGACGGTGACGAGCGCGATCAGCACCGTCCAGACGTACGCCCAGCCGGTGAACCAGCCGTAGGCGGGGCCGAGCAGCCGACCGGCCCAGGCGTAGAGACTGCCCTGGAAGGGATAGCGCGAGGCGACCTCGCCGAGTGCGTAGGCGACCAGCAGCTGGCCGGCGAAGGCGACCGGCAGCGCGAGCCAGAAGCCCGGCCCGACCAGCGCCAGGGCGATCGCGAAGACGCCGTAGATGCAGACGATCGGCGACATGTAGGCGAACGCCAGCGAGAAGGCCGAGCGCAGCGTGAAGTCGCGCTTGAGCTGCTGGCCGCCGGGCGGGGCCTGCGGCGGGGGCGCGGCGCTGCCGGCCGGCGTGCCCGGACCGGCGGCTGCGGGTGCGGTGCCTGATGCCGTGCCGGCCGCCGCGGGGCCGGCGGGTGCGCCGGGGCCGGCCGCGGGCGGTGGTGCTTCCATCATCGAGTCAGTCTCCTTGCAGCTGAGCGGAAATGTCCGGTCGGTCGGCGATCCGCTGCGCCGATTCCACGCGCCTGACCGGTTTGGCGTCTCCTCTGCCGCGCAGCTTGCCTGACCGGTTTGTCATCCGCAATGTCGCCGATGGAGCGTGGCTGCCTGACCGGTTTGCCACATTGGCGCAGGGGATCACTGCGGGTTCGGGGGCGCCAGAGACCCCCGAACCCGCAGTGATCGGGTTAGCGCGGCGGGCGCGCGGCGACTGGCTCCACGAGTCGCTCGCGGCCGCGCCGCGGCAGGAGTGCGGGTTTGTACATCCATGCGATGCACAGATCGCCGCTCCTCGGGTTCGAGGTGTCGGCGGGGCGGCGGCGCCGGCGTCGGCGCGCGGCGCGGCGCGGCTCGGCGCGCCTCAGCGCGGGCGACGCGTTGAGGCGCGGACGCGCAGGACGCTGGGGATCACGACGGCGCGCGGAGTCGGGGCGGCGCCGTCGAGGCGCTCCAGCAGCAGCCGCACCGCCGCCGTGCCCAGCTCGGCCGGGGCGAGGTCGGCGGCGGTGATCGAGGTGTGCGCCTGAGCGAGGCCCGGGCCGTCGGAGACAGCCGCGATCATCAGGTCCTCCGGCACGCGCAGCCCGCGCGTCTCGGCCGCCAGCTTGACGCCGAGCGCCAGCCCCTCCAGCGTCGTCACGATCGCGTCGGGCCGATCGGCGGCGTCGAGCAGCCGCTGCGCCGCGTGGAAGCCGGCCTCGGTGTGGTTGCCGGCCGCCTCCTCCACCAGCGGCGCCGCGCCGCGCGCCTCCTGCCAGCGCTCGTAGGCGAGCAGCTCGTCGATCGAGTAGGAGTGGCGCGGCGGCTCCGCGACGAAGCCGACGCGGCGCGCGCCGGCGACCTCGACGTGGTCGAGCACCTCCGTCATCGCGGCGACGAGGTCGGAGTCGACCCACCACGTCTCCTGCGCGCGGTCGACGTCGCGACCGAGCGTGACGACCGGCGTTCCCTGCCGCTCCAGCTCGCGCAGGAAGGGATCGGACGGCAGCGGGTCGGTGATCAGCGCGCCGTCGAGCCGCAGCTGCGCCCACAGCTCCGGCGCCTGCCCGGTCGGCCCCAGCACGAGCGCGTAGCCGGCGCGCAGCGCGGCCTCCGAGGCGGCCGGCGCGAGCGCGAGGAAGTAGTCGACGTCGAGCAGGCCGAGCGGGACGGGATCGGACGGCGAGGAGGTCAGCGCCAGCAGGCCTGTGCGCTGCTGCGTCAGGTGGAGCGCGTTCGTGTTGGGGCGGTAGCCCAGCTCCTCCGCGATCGCGAGAATCCGCTCGCGCGTCTCCGGCGCGACGCGGCCCTTGTCGTTGAGCGCGTGCGAGACGGTCGTGCGCGAGACCCCCGCCGCACGGGCCACGTCGCGAATTCCTGGGCGGCGCCCCTGCTCCATCAGACGCCGCAACGTAGCAGCCCCGCCGGCCGCTCACGCCGAACTGACGAATCGGTTTGGCATACGCTCCGGCGATGGACATCACCCTCGCGATCGTCGGCGCGAACGTGCGCACGCTCGACCCGGCGCGGCCGCGCGCCAGCGCCGTCGCGCTCGCCGCCGACGGCACGATCGCCGCCGTCGGCGACGACCGCGAGATCCGCGCGCTCTGCGGGCCGCGCACCGAGCTGCTCGACGGCGCCGACCTGACCGTCCTCCCCGGCCTCGTCGACAGCCACATCCATCCGGTCTGGGGCGCGCTGCTGGCGCGCGGGCCCGAGCTGCGCGCCGTCCACGACGTCGCCGGCCTGCGCGCCGTGCTGCAGGCCGAGCGCGCGCGGGTCGGACCGCAGGCGCTCGTGCGCGGCTGGGCGCTCGACTACGCCGCGCTCGACGGCGTCGCCTGGCCCGGCGAGCTGCTGGAGGAGCTGGCCGGCGGCCCCGCCCTGATCTCCTACGTCGACCTGCACACGCACGTCGCGACGCCGTCGGCGCTCGCGCGCGCCGGCGTCACCGCCCCGCCGGCGCTGACCGGCAACTCCGAGATCCCCTTCCGCGACGGCCGCCCGACCGGCGAGCTGATCGAGCTGGCGGCGTACTGGCACGTCAGTGACGCGCTGGACCCGATCACGCCCGCGCAGCTGCGCGACGGCGTGCGCGACAACCTGCGCCGCTTCAACGCGTTCGGCCTCACCGGCGGCCACGCGATGGACGGCGACCTCACCGCCTACGCGCTGCTCGACGAACTGGAGGCCGCCGGCGAGCTGACCGCGCGGCTGCTCGTGCCGCTGCTGCTGCTCCCACAGACCGGCGACGAGCAGGTCGAGGAGTTCCTGCGCCACCGCGACGACCACGGCACGCTGTGGCGCGGCGGCGTCGCGAAGTTCTTCGCCGATGGCGTGATCGAGACCGGCACCGCCTGGCTGGAAGAGCCCGACACGCGCGGCGGCGGAGGCGACTGCTACTGGCCCGACCCGCGGCGACTGCGCGACCTCACCGTCCGCTTCGCGCGGGCCGGCTTCCAATGCGCGACGCATGCGATCGGCGACCGCGCCGTGCGCGAGACGCTCGACGCCTACGCGGCGGCGAGCACGCCACCGGCCAACGGCGGCCTGCACCGCATCGAGCACCTCGAGGTCCTCCCCGACGACCTGCTCACGCGCTGCGTCGAGGAGCGCGTCGCCGTCTCGCTGCAGCCGCTGCATGGGCAATGGCGCGCCGCCGACGGCAGCGACGAGTGGACGCGGCGGCTCGGCCCGGCGCGCGGCGCGCGGGTCTGGCGCGCGGGCGACGCGCACGCCGCCGGGGCGACGGTCGCGCTCGGCTCCGATTGGCCGGTCGCGCAGGCCGATCCGCGCCTCGGGATCGGCTACGCGCTGCTGCGGCGGCTGCCCGGCGACCGCGCGATGCCGGCGCCCGATCCCGCGCAGGCGCTGACCGCCGCGCAGGCGCTCGCCGGCTACACGACCGCCGCCGCCGCGACCGTCGGCAGCGCGGCGCACGCCGGCCGGATCGCGCCCGGCTGCGACGGCGACCTGACCGTCTTCGGCGGCGACCCGGTGACCGTCGAGCCCGACGCGCTCGCCGAGCTGCCGGTCGCGCTGACGATCGTCGGCGGACGGGTCGTCCACCGGGGGTAGGCGCCGCGCGCGCACGCGCCAGCCGCCGCCCCGCCGCCGCATCGGAGATCCTTGCCGGCATGGCGAACCAGTTCACGCACGCGGCCGATCGCCGCAGATACGAGCTTCACGACGACGGCGGCGAGCTGCTCGGCTTCATCGACTATCTGCCGGCCGGCGAGAGCACGATCATCGCCCACACCGAGGTGGCGGTCGAGCACGAGGGCGAGGGGGTCGGCGGCGAGCTGGTGCGCGGCGCCTTCGCCGCGATCGAGGCCGACGGCAAGACGGTCATCCCGCTCTGCCCGTTCGCCGCCGCCTACGTGCACCGTCACCCCGACCTGATCCCGCTCGTCGCGCCGAGCATGCGCGGGCGGTTCGAGGACGTCGGGTAGAACTAGAGGGACCCGTCGCCGCCGTCCCACCTTCCGAGGAGCACCACGCATGGCCACCTGCACCCACCTGGACCAGATCGAGGTCCTCGATCTGCCCGATCAGATCGCCGGCTGCACCGACTGTCTCGCCAGCGGCGGCCGCTGGGTCCACCTGCGCATGTGCCACATCTGCGGCGAGATCCGCTGCTGCGACTCCTCGCCCAACAGACACGCGACCAAGCACGCCCACGACGCCGGGCACCCGCTGCTGCGCTCCGCCGAGCCCGGTGAGAGATGGTCGTGGTGCGTGATCGACGAAGTCGGCTTCGAGCTGCGCGCGACGTGAGCGCGACCACCGTCGAGGACCAGACCAGACCGCCACGGCGCCAGCTGCTCGCGCAGCTCGGCCGGCCGCTGCGCAGCTTCATCACGACCGAGGCCGGCGGCGCCGGGCTGCTGCTCGCGGCGACGCTGATCGCGCTCGTCTGGGCCAACTCGCCGCTGTCGGACTCCTACGAGTCGTTCTGGCACACCGAGCTGTCGATCCGGCTCGGCGACTGGACGCTCGACCTCGACCTGCGCCACTGGCTCGACGAGGGCTTCATGGCGCTCTTCTTCTTCGTCATCGGCCTCGAGGTGCGGCGCGAATGGGCGATCGGCGAGCTGCGCGACCGCAGCCGCGTGACCGTCCCCGTGATCGCCGGCATCGGCGGCATGCTCGTGCCGGCGCTGCTGTTCCTGCTGATCGCGCCCGGCGGCGAGGCGTCGGGCGGCTGGGGCATCGTGATCGCGACCGACACCGCCTTCCTGCTCGGCGCGATGGCGATCGTCGGCCCCGCCTGCCCGACCCAGCTGCGCGTCTTCCTGCTGACGCTGTCGATCGTCGACGACCTCGTCGCGATCTCGGTGATCGGGATCGTCTACTCCGACTCGATCGACGCGATCGCGCTGCTGGTCGCGCTCGCCTGCCTCGTCGGGATCGCGGTGCTGTCGAGCATGCGCGTCTGGCGCGGCTCGGCCTACGCGGTGCTCGGGCTCGGGCTGTGGCTGGCAACCGTCATCTCCGGCCTGCACCCGACGATCGCCGGCATGGCCGCCGGCCTGCTCGTCGCCGCCTACACGCCGAGCAGACGACAGGTCGACGAGGCCGCCTCCAGAGCGCACGCCTTCCGCCAGTCGCCGCTCGCCAGCCTCGCGCGCGAGACCACCCGCAGCGTCGAGCGTGCCGTCTCCCCCAACGAGCGGATGCAGGAGCTGCTGCACCCGTGGACGAGCTACCTGATCGTGCCGCTGTTCGCGCTCGCCAACGCCGGCGTCGACCTGCGCGGCGGCGCGCTCGGCGACGCGCTCACCTCGCCGCTGACGTGGGCGGTCGTCGCCGGCCTCGTCGCCGGCAAGACGATCGGCATCACGCTCGGTGCGCTCGGCTCGATACGGGCGCGACTCGGCAGACTGCCGCAGGGCGTCGGCGAGGGCCAGGTCGTCGGCGGCGCGGCGCTGTCGGGGATCGGCTTCACCGTCTCGCTGCTGATCGCGGGCCTCGCCTTCGACTCCGAGCGGCTGCAGGAGGAGGCGAAGATCGGCGTGCTGATGGCCGCGGCGCTGGCGGTGATCGTCGGCTGGCTCGCCTTCAAGCTCGCGGCGGTGCTGCGCGGCGAGGTCAGCGCCGGCCTGCCGACGATCCTCGATCCGCCGGTCGACGTCGAGCGCGACCACATCCGCGGGCCGCTCGACGCGCCGCTGACGCTGGTCGAGTACGCCGACTTCGAGTGCCCCTTCTGCGGGCGCGCGACGGGGATGGTGAAGGAGCTGCGCAGACGCTTCGGCGACGACCTGCGCTACGTGATCCGCCACCTGCCGCTCGTCGACGTCCACCCCCATGCCGAGCTGGCCGCCCAGGCGATGGAGGAGGCGGCGGTGCAGGGCAGATTCTGGGAGCTGCACGACAAGCTGTTCGACCACCAGGACGAGCTGGAGTTCGAGGACCTGCTCGGCTACGCCGGCAAGATCGGGATCGACGTCGAGGAGATGGCGCGGGCGCTCCAGGACGGCCGCCACTCCGAGCGCGTGCAGGAGGACGTGGTCTCGGCCGAGGCGAGCGGCGCGCGCGGCACGCCGACCTTCTTCGTCGGCGGCAGACGCCACGTCGGGCCGTACGACGCCGAGACGCTGGCGGCGGAGCTGGAAGCGACGCGCGGGCAGCCGCCGGTCGTGGCCGCCGCGCCGGCATAGGGACGCGGCGCGCCCGGCGGGGGCGCCGCGCCCGGCGCGACGCGGCGAGCGGGAACGACGGAAGGGCCGCCTTCGTGGTCTTCCTTGCGGTTGACTCGATTGACGACCCTTCTGTCACTGACTATGGACCTGCCGGCGGTGCAAAGCAAGGGTGCTTGTAAGCATTGTTACAAGAATGGCGCGGACGGAGTCGCGGGTTTCTCAGGCGGCGGCGGCCGGCGCGGCCTCGCGCCACCAGCCGGCGGCGAGCGCGGATGCGTCGGCGTCGACTCCGGGCGGGCCGGCGAGCGCGGCCTCGGCGGCGCCTATGCCCGGCGGCCCGTCGCTCAGGCGAGCCCCTGCGGCCAGCAGCTCGCGGCGGGTGCGCTCGATCTCCGCGCTCGGCTGCGCGCCCGGCAGCAGCAGGACCGGCAGGCCGTCGAGCGCCGCCGCCGGTCGCTCCCAGCCGGGCACCTGCGGCAGCGCCGCGTCGAGCGCGACGACGCCGGCGACCAGCTCCGGCGCGATCAGTGCCAACGCCAGCGCCAGCTCGCCGCCCTGGCCGTCGCCGACCAGCAGCGACGGCGCCGCCCACTGCGCGCGGATGCCGGCCGCGAGCTGCTCGACCGCGTGCAGCGCGTCGCCGAAGGTCGCCGGCTCGTGCTCGCCGTCGATCGACGTCACCCACCAGCGCTGACCGACGTGGTCGCGGCCGACGTAGAGGAAGCGCGGCGGCTCCGGCACGACGCGGCGGTGGCCCGGCGCGACCGCCGCCGCCAGCTCAGCCAGCCGCGCGGCGTCCGTGCCGACGCCGCGCAGCACGAGGGTGGTGCCGGCCCCGGCGCCCGCGGCCGCGCGCCGGCTCCTCCACCCCGTAGACGAGCCCGGCGCGGGCGAGCGTCTCCATCAAGT
>NZ_JAWSTH010000055.1:0-39414 GCF_033542075.1 Conexibacter stalactiti | reverse complement strand
GACGATCCCGTCGCGCGCTGGTTCGTCGCCGCCGACCGTCGCGGCGGCGCGGGCGTCGCGACGGCGCTCGCGTTCGCGCTGCTGCCGCTGGCGGCGGCGGTCGGCGTCTTCGTCGGCCGCGGCGCCGGCGACGACCGCGCGCTGCTCGTCGAGGCGCTCAACGCGCAGAAGCCGCCGACGATCAACATCGTCGGCGGCGCGGGCACCGGCGCCGCGGCCGTCGCCGACGACGCGGGCGACGGCGGCGGCTCCGCAGGCGACGCCGATGAGAAGGCGGCCAGAGACGAGGCGAAGCGCTCCGCCAGCGACGGCGGCAGAGTGATCGCGCACACGAGATACGGCGACGCGCGCCAGCTGACCGGCGCGAGAGTGACGCCGAGAACGAGAGCCGAGAGCAGAAGAGCGCTCGAGAAGATCGCCAACTCGAAGGGCAAGGAGTACGTCGAATCGCAGCGCGGCCTGCCCGATCAGATCGTGATCCCGTGACGGGGATCTGGAGACGACTGCGCGGCTGGGGCGCGAGCGCCGCGCCCGACGGGCTGCAGCCGGCCTCGAAGCTGGCCGCGCGTGCCCGGCGCGAGGCGGCCGCCGCGCAGGCCGCGCCCGCCTACGACCGCGAGCTGCTGGCCGAGCGCGACCGCCTGACCGAGCGCTTCACGCTGCTGCAGGCCGACCTCGGCGGCGTCTTCTACGAGATGGCGATCCGCGACCACGTGCGGATGGAGGTGCTGACGGCGAAGGCGGCTGAGCTGCAGCGTGTCGACCAGGCGCTGGAGGCGGTCGAGCGGGCGTTGCGGGGCGGGATCGGACCGGCCCAGCCGCCCACGGCCCCCGCGCAGCCGCCGTTGAACGGGTCGGCGCCATGAGCCGCGCGCAGCTGTGGGCGCTCGGGGTGCTGTCGCTGCTGGCGACCGCGCTGGTGCTGTTCGAGGGCGGGCGCGGCGCCGTCGAGGCGCCGCTCGCGCTGCGGACCGCGGCGCAGAGCGAGCGCACCATCACCACCCCGCTGCTGGCGAGCGCGATCACCGCCGAGCAGGACACCGACGACGACGCGAGCGGCGACGAGGAGCCGGCCGAGGACGACGCCGCGGAGACGGTCGAGAGCTTCGACGACACGGCCGTCGCCGAGAGCGCCGCTGAGGAGCCGGCCGCGACGGCGGACGAGGAGGCGCCGGCCGAGGAGGAGACGAGCGACGAGGGCACGGACGACGCGCCCACCGACCCGAACGCCGACGCCGCCGCGCCGAAGCCGACCAAGATCAGACACGTCTTCGTGATCGCGCTCGCCGGGCACGGCTTCGACGCCGCCTTCGGCCCGCAGTCGAGCGCCCCCTACCTGGCCGGCAGACTGCGCCCGCGCGGCGTCGTGCTGGAGGGCTTCAGAGCGCTCGGCGCCGCGCAGCTGCCCGACCACCTCGCCCAGGTCGGCGGCCAGCCGCCGAACGCGCAGACGAGCGCCGACTGCCCCAGCTTCACCGAGATCCCGCTCGCGACCACGCCGACGAGAACGGGCGAGATCCGCGCCGACGGCTGCGTCTTCCCCAACACGGTCACGACGATTGGCGACCAGCTGACGGCCAGCCGCCGCGTCTGGCGCGCCTATGTCCAAGACCTCGACAAGGGACCTGAGAGACGCGCGACCTGCCGCCGGCCGGCATCCAATGCCGCCGACGACACGCTCAGAGACCGGGCCGGCGACGGCTACGCGACCCGCCGCAACCCCTTCGTCTACTTCCACTCGCTGCTCGACCTCGGCGACTGCGACGCGCTCGACGGTCCGCTGGAGCGGCTGGAGAGAGACCTCGGAAAGGTCGCGACGACGCCCAACTACAGCTACGTCGCGCCCAACCTCTGCAACAGCGGCAGCGAGTCGCCGTGCGCCGACGGCAGCCCCGGCGGCCTGCCGGCGGCGGACGCCTTCCTCGCGAGCTGGGTGCCGAAGATCCTCGCCTCGCCGGCCTACAGACGCGACGGCCTGCTGATCGTCACCTTCGCCGGCCGCACCGTCGCCGCCGGAGCGCCCGCGCCGGCCGCGGCGGACCTCCGCAACGGCGCGCTGCTGCTGTCGCGCTTCGCCGCCGCCGGCACGACGGCGGGCGGCGACTACGACCCGTACTCGCTGCTGCGCTCGATCGAGGACCTGTTCGCGCTGAGACCGCTGGCGCGCGCCGCGACCGCCCGCTCGTTCGCGCCGACGGTGCTCGGCAACGCCTACGTGACGCCGCCGGGAGACGGCTGAGCGGCCCGCTCGACGCTCAGCAGGCAGACGTCGTCGCGCGCGCTGGCAGGGCTGCCGAACAGCTCCATCAGCATGTCGACGAGCGCCTGCGGGTCGTGGCCGCGCATTCGCGACAGCGCGTCAGCGAGCCGTGCGACGCCGCGGTCGAAGCTCTCGCCGCGGCGCTCGACGAGCCCGTCGCTGTAGAGCAGCAGTTGGGCGCCGGGAGCGAGCGTCAGGCGCGCCTCGACCGGCCGCTCGCCGGCGTGCGCGACGCCGAGCGGCAGCCAGCGACCGCTGCCGATCACGACCGGATCGCGGTCGGGCGCCAGCAGCAGCGGCGGCGGATGGCCGGCGCTGAGCAGCCGCACCGCGCCGCTGGCCGGCTCGATCTCGGCGTAGACGAGCGTCGCCATCAGCGCCTGCGGCAGGTCGGCGGCGAAGCGGTCGAGCGCCGTCACGACCGCGGCCGGGCCGTCGAGCCCGGCGAGCGCGAGCGCGCGCGTGGCGCTGCGCAGCTGGCCCATCACCGTCGCGGCGCCGATCCCGCGCCCGACGACGTCGCCGACGACGACGCCGACGCGGTCGGCGTCGATCGCGAAGGCGTCGTGCCAGTCGCCACCGACCTCGAGGCTCTCGATCGCGGGCTGGTAGGCGGTCCCGACGCGCACGCGCTCGTCGGTCAGCGGCTGCGACGCCAGCATGCTGCTCTGGAGCACGTGGGCGACCTCCGCCTCCTCCTCGCGTCCGCGCCGCTCGACGTCGCGCGCCCGCAGCAGCTCGCGCTCGTAGCGGCGCCGCTCGGTCGCGTCGAAGACGGTCGTGTAGATCAGCAGCGGGCGCTCCTCCGCGTCGCGCTTGAGGACCGAGTTGACGAGCACCGGCAGCCGGGTCCCGTCGGCGCGGCGCAGCTCGACGGCGATCTCGCGCACCGCGCCCTGCATCGACAGCAGCGGCGCGTAGTGGGTCTCGTGGTAGATCCGCCCGCCGGCCGTCAGCAGGTCGACGAACCGCCGTTGCAGCAACTCTTCGCGCGTGTAGCCCGTCCACTCCGCGAGCGTGCGGTTGACCTTGACGATCGACCCGTCGGGGAGCGTGGAGAGGAAGCCGCACGGGGCCTCGTCGTACAGCTCATCCGCGAGGTCGTCGGCGCGATCACTCAGCGAGGAACTCCTTGATCGCCGCGGTCGTCGCCGCGGGCGCGCTCAGGTTCGGGCAGTGGCCGGTCGCGTCGAGCAGCACGTAGCTGCTGCCGGGGATCTGCGCGTGGACGTACTCGCCGACCGCGACCGGCGCGATCACGTCGTTGGAGCACTGCAGCACCAGCGTCGGCACGCGCACGCCGGCGAGGTCGGCGCGGTTGTCGGAGCGGAAGGTCGCCTCGGCGAACTGGCGCGCGATCGCCGGGTCGGCGCGGCAGAAGCTGTTGGTCAGCTCCTGCGCCAGCTCCGGCCGCTCGGGATTGCCCATGATCGCCGGCGCCATCGCGCTCGACCAGCCGAGGTAGTTGCTCTCCAGCGACTCCAGCAGCTCGTCGATCTCGTCGTCGGCGAAGCCGCCGACGTAGCCGTCGTCGTCCACGTAGCGCGGCGAGGGGCCGACCATCACGAGCGCGCCGAAGCGCGCCGGGTCCAGGCGCGCGGCCAGCACGCCGATCATCGCGCTGACCGAGTGGCCGACGAAGACGACGTCCTCCAGCTCCAGCGCCGCGCAGATCTCGGCGACGTCCTCGGCGTAGGCGTCGAGCGTGCGATAGCGATCGAAGTCGTAGGCCTCGACGTCGGAGCCGCCGGCGCCGACGTGGTCGAACAGGACCACGCGGTGGTCGGCTTCGAATGCCGGCGCGACATGGCGCCACATCGCCTGGTCGCAGCCGAAGCCGTGGGCGAACAGCAGCGGCCGCCCGTCGGGCGCTCCGGAAACTACGACGTTGTTGCGTCTCAGCACCTCCATGGCCCTCGCCGACTCTACTCGCAGGACGGCGGAGCAATGCCACGCCGACGCGCCACGAGCACGCTCAGAAGCTCTGTGCCAGCGCCTCCGGCGTCGCCTCGAGCTGTGCCACGCCGGAGTCGATCGCGGCGTCACGGACCGCTTGGGCGACGACGTCGTGGACGTGCGGGTCGAGCACGTCCGGGACCAGCTCGGACTCGACGGTGAGGCCGGCGAGCGCCCAGGCGGCGGCGCGCTTCATCTCGAGGTTGATGGCGCTCGCCCCCGCCAGCAGCGCGCCCTTGAAGATCCCCGGGTAGCCGAGCACGTTGTTGACGCTGGTGCCGTCGGCCGCGAAGGCGGCGCCGGCGGCCAGCGCCGCCTCCGGCTCGATCTCCGGCGCGGGGTTGGTCAGCGCCAGCACGACCTGGCCGGGCTGGACCAGCGCCGGGTCGATCAGGCCGGCACGGCCGCTGGTGGCGACGACCACGTCGGCCTCCCGCATGACCGTCTCGAGGTCGTGGATCTCGATCCCTCTCGCCGCCGCCTGCGCCTGCGCGTCGGGGTTGGGGTCGGAGGCGAGCACGCGGTGGACGCCGGCGTCGTGGATCAGCGTCGCGATGCCGTAGCCGGCGGCGCCGAGCCCGATCTGCCCGACGACCGCCTGGTCCAGGCGCTTGCCGACGTGGCGGCAGGCGGCGATCGCGGCGGAGAACGTGACGACCGCGGTGCCGTGGACATCGTCGTGCATCACCGGCTGCGGCAGCCGCTCGATCAGCCGCCGCTCGATCTCGAAGCAGGCCGGCGCCGAGATGTCCTCGAGGTGGATCCCGCCGAAGCCCGGCGCGATCCGCACGACCGTCTCGACGAACTCGTCGACGTCCTTCGTGTCGACCAGGATCGGCACCGCGCTGACGCCGACGAGCTGGCTGTAGAAGAGCGCCTTGCCTTCCATCACCGGCATCGCCGCGACCGGGCCGATGTCGCCGAGGCCGAGCACGCGCGTGCCGTTGGTCACGATCGCGACGCTGCGGCCGATCATCGTGAATCTTCTCGCCAGCTCCGGGTGGTCGTGGATCGCCTGCGAGACGCGCGCCACGCCGGGCGTGTAGACGTCGCGCACGTCCTGGATCGAGCGGACCGGTCTGCGCCCGACGACCTCCAGCTTGCCGTCGTCGTGGGCCATGAACGCACGGTCGTGGAACCAGATGACGCTCACCTCCGGCAGCGCCTCCAGGCCGGCGGCCAGCTCGTTCGCATGCGCCTTGTCGCGCACCTCGACGGTGATCTCCCGCAGCGCCTCGTGGCGCCCGACGTTGACCGTCGTGATGTCGCCGATCACGCCGTCGTGCTCGGCGATCCGTCCGGCGACGGTCGCGAGCTGGCCGACGCGATGGGGGATGCGCAGCCGGTAGGTGCAGTCCAATGCCATGTCAGGGAGCCTCGATCTCGGATTCGGCCGACATCTTTTCGCGCCGGGCCGCCGCGCGGTCGAGCGGGCGACGCGATTCCCCCCGATCAGGGACGTTGCGCGCCCACGTGACCATTTTGTTCACAGCGACGCAACTTTTGCGTGAACCTCATTGACTTTTGCTCACTAGCCGGCATATTGGGTGGCATGCAGGAGATGAACCCCACCGTCGCCGCCGTCACCGAGCGGATCGCGGCCCGCAGCGCGCGCTCCCGTGGCGCATACCTCGAGCGCATCCGGACCGCCGTCATGCAGGGGCCCGCGCGCGGCGACCTCGGCTGCGCGAACTTCGCCCACGGCTTCGCCGCCTGCGCGCCGGAGGAGAAGGCGCTGCTGCGCGCGACCCCGCGCGCGAACGTCGCGATCGTCTCCTCCTACAACGACATGCTGTCGGCCCACCAGCCCTACGTCACCTACCCGCAGACGCTCAAGCGCGCGGTGATGACGGCCGGCGGCGTCGCGCAGTTCGCCGGCGGCGTGCCGGCGATGTGCGACGGGATCACGCAGGGCCGTGCCGGGATGGAGCTGTCGCTCTTCAGCCGCGACGTGATCGCGATGTCGACCGCCGTCGCGCTCGCGCACGACATGTTCGACGGCGCGCTGCTGCTGGGGATCTGCGACAAGATCGTCCCCGGCCTGCTGATCGGCGCGCTCTCCTTCGGTCACCTGCCCGCGCTGCTGGTGCCGGCCGGGCCGATGCCCTCCGGCCTGCCGAACAGAGAGAAGAGCCGCATCCGCCAGCAGCACGCGCAGGGCCTGCTGAGCAGAGAGGACCTGCTCGACGCCGAGGCGTCGGCCTACCACGCCCCCGGCACCTGCACCTTCTTCGGCACCGCCAACTCCAACCAGCTCGTCGTCGAGGCGATGGGGCTGCAGCTGCCCGGCTCGGCCTTCGTCAACCCCGGCACGCCGCTGCGCAGAGCGCTGACGGAGGCGGCCGGCCGCCGTGTCGCCGCGATCACCGCGCTCGGCGACGACTACACGCCGATCGGCGAGATCGTCGACGAGCGCGCGATCGTCAACGGCGTCGTCGCGCTGCTGGCGACCGGCGGCTCGACCAACCACACGCTGCACCTCGTCGCGATCGCCGCCGCCGCGGGGATCCGGCTGGAGTGGAGCGACTTCGACGAGCTGTCGCGCGCCGTGCCGCTGCTGGCGCGGATCTACCCCAACGGCTCGGCCGACGTCAACCACTTCCACGCCGCCGGCGGCACCTCGTACCTGATCTCCGAGCTGCTCGCCCACGGGCTGATGCACGAGGACGTCAAGACGGTCGCCGGGCGCGGCCTGCGCCGCTACGCCGAGCAGCCCGTGCTGGAAGACGGGCAGCTGAGCTGGGCGCCGGTCGCGCGCGAGGTGGTCGACGCCAGCGTGCTGCGCTCGCCCGCCGAGCCGTTCAGCCCCGACGGCGGCCTGCGCCTGCTCGGCGGCTCACTCGGCAGCGCCGTCGTGAAGATCTCGGCGGTCGCGCCCGAGCATCGCGTCGTGCGCGCGCCGGCGCGGGTCTTCGACGACCAGGCCCACCTGCTCGCCGCCTTCGACGCCGGCGAGCTGGACGGCGACCTCGTCGCGGTCGTGCGCTTCCAGGGGCCGCGCGCCAACGGCATGCCGGAGCTGCACAAGCTGACGCCGCCGCTCGGGATCCTGCAGGACCGCGGCCACGCCGTCGCGCTCGTCACCGACGGGCGCATGTCGGGCGCCTCCGGCCGCATCCCCGCCGCGATCCACTGCACGCCGGAGGCGCGCGACGGCGGTCCGCTCGCGCGCCTGCGCGACGGCGACCTGATCGAGCTCGACTGCGAGGCCGGCACGCTCGACGTGATCGGCGTCGATCTCGCCGCGCGCGAGCCGCTCGACAACGCCGCGCCGGCCGGCGCCTGGGCCGGCACCGGCCGCGACCTGTTCGACCGCTTCCGCGATCTCGTCGGCCGCGCCGACGAGGGCGCCTCGGTGATCGGCGGCGCGCCCGCGCCGGCGCCCGCCGTCTCCCCCTTCCCCCCGATCGGAGCCCACGCATGAGCACCGTCCTGCACCCCACCGCCACGCTCGACGCGCTGCTGACGCGCGACCCGGTGGTCCCCGTCGTGGTGCTCGACAAGGCGGCTGACGCGATCCCGCTCGCGCAGGCGCTGCTGGACGGCGGGCTGCGCTCGATCGAGCTGACGCTGCGCACGCCGGCCGCGCTCTCGGCGATCGAGCGGATCGCCTCGGCGGTGCCGGAGATCGCCGTCGGCGCCGGCACCGTGCTGAGCGCCGCGCAGGCGCGCGACGCGCGCACCGCCGGCGCCTCCTTCCTCGTCACGCCCGGTGCGACCGAGCGGCTGCTCGACGCGCTCACTGACGAGGAGCTGCCGTTCCTGCCCGGCTGCGCGACGGCGTCGGAGCTGCTGGCGCTGCACGAGCGCGGCCTGCGGCACGCGAAGTTCTTCCCCGCCGTCGCGGCCGGCGGGATCCCGGCGCTGCGCGCGCTCGGCGCCCCGTTCGCGGAGATGCGCTTCTGCCCGACCGGCGGGATCGACGTCGCGAGCGCGCCCGACTGGCTGGCGCTGAGCAACGTGCTGTGCGTCGGCGGCTCGTGGATCGCGACCCGCCAGCAGATCGCCGACGGGGCGTGGAAGCAGATCAGCGAGCAGGCGCGCGCGGCAGCCGCGCTGCGCGCGTGAGCGCATTCCTATAGTCCTATGGGATGGCGATCGATGACGGCACGGCGGGGCTCGGCGCCGTCCTGCAGACGATCCGGCGGCATGGACCGCTGACGCGAGCCGACCTCGGCGCCCGCACGGGGCTCGGTCGCGCGACCGTCGCGCAGCGGCTCGACGCGCTGATCGAGCGCGGCCTCGTGAAGCCGCTCGGCGAGCAGGCGTCGACCGGCGGACGGCCCGCCGGCACCTTCGCCTTCGACCCGGGCGGCGCGATCGTGCTCGCCGTCGACCTCGGCGCCAGCCACGCCGACCTCGCCGTCACCGACCTCGAGGGACGGATGCTGCTGGAGAGCGCCGGGGCGATCGCGATCGCCGAGGGTCCCGACGTCGTGCTCGCGCACGTCGAGCGCAGGCTCGACGCGCTGCTGGCGCGCAGCGGCCGCGACGTCGGCGAGGTGCTCGCGGTCGGCGTCGACGTGCCGGGGCCGGTCGCGTTCGCGACGGGCCGGCCGGTCAGCCCGCCGATCATGCCCGGCTGGGACGGCTACGACATCGCGGGCCGGCTGGCGGCCCGCTTCGGCGCGCGCGTGATCGTCGACAACGACGCCAACGCGATGGCGCTCGCCGAGCAGGTCGAGTACTGGCCCGAGTGCGACGAGCTGCTGTACGCGAAGGTCGGCACCGGCGTCGGCTGCGGCATCGTCGCCGGCGGCAGGGTCTTCCGCGGCGGCCAGGGCGCCGCCGGCGAGATCGGCCACATCGCCGTGCGCGGCTACGACACGCCCTGCGTCTGCGGCAACAGCGGCTGCCTGGAGGCGGTGATCGGCAGCGCCGCGCTCGTGCGCAGAGCGCTGTCGCGCGGCCTCGACGTGACCGAGCCGCGCGCCTTCGACGAGCTGGTCAAGCGCCACGACACCACCGCGATGGCGATCGCGCGCGAAGCCGGCCGGCTGCTCGGCGAGGTGCTCGCCGGTCTCGTCAACGCGCTCAACCCGACCGTCGTCGTGCTCGGCGGCGACCTCGCCGGCAGCGAGCCGTTCGCCGCCGGCGTGCGCGAGATCGTCCACCAGCGCGCGGCGCCGCTGGCGACCCAGCACCTGCAGATCGTCCCCAGCCGCCTCGGCGACCGCGCCGGCACCCGCGGCACGGCGATCATGGCGATCGAGCACGCGCTCTCCCCGCGCGAGCTCGATCGCGAGCAGCCGCCGGCGCCGGCGCCGGCCTGAGGGCCCGCGCCAGCGCCGACGGAGCCGCGGATCGCTAGCGGCGGCCCTTCGCTCCTCTTCTGGCTGCTCTCGGAACGCTCAGCGTCGCTCTGACGACGCGGCTCGTCGTCGTCGCGCCGGCTCTCACGCGGACCGTGAAGCGGACGGCGAATCTGCGCCCGGCGAGCGCTCTGCGCGCCGCTCTGGAGAGCTGCACGCGGACCGTGCCGCGCTTGCCCGCTCTGAGCGTCTTCGGCGCCAGCAGTCTCAGCGCGTACCGTCTGCCCGCGATTCTCACGCGCAGCGATCTCGGCACCGTCACGACGCAGCTGCCGCGCGGGCACGAGAAGCTCGCGACCGTCGCGACCCCGCCGCGGTCGAAGGCGGCCCGTCTGACCGTTCTCAGCACCGGCGCGGCCGTCGGCGGTCTTGGCGTATCGACCGGCGGTCTCGCCGGCGGCGGGTCGTACGGCGGCGGCGGGTTGACCGGCGGTCTTCTGTCGACCGGCGGCTCGCGGTCGGGCACCGTCGCCGGCGCGCTGAACGTCAGCTTGCCGAACGGCGCACCGGCGTAGGTGACGCCCAGCGTCTGTCCCGCGATCGAGGTCATCGTCGCGGGCGCCCCGATCCAGCTGCGCCGCCCGACCGCCGTGCCGGCGCGGTAGCCGCCGGCCTCGAGGTCGACGTCGAGCACGTGCAGGTTCGTGAACGGCACGAGCGCGGTTCTGCCCGCTCTCGCGTCCGCCATCGAGCCGCTCGCGAAGCCGTCGCTGATCAGCCGCGCCGTTCTGCCGTCGGCGGCGACGCGCAGGTCCGGATTGACGAGCCGGATGTCGATCCCGTGCGAGGGCATCGCGAAGCGCAGCGTGCCCTGCTGGTCGAGCACCAGCTCGCCGTTGGTGACGTCGCGCCACGCGTCGGCCTGCCCCCAGCGCCAGCTGTAGCGGTCAGCCGGGTCGGGCCAGGTCGCGCCGTCGCTGGGCTCGACGAAGCCGGGCCCGTCCGGGACGCCGGGGATCGCCGAGGGCCAGAACGTGTAGAGGTATCTGACCCACGAGTGGAGGCTGTTGGCGGTCGGGTCGGCGCGGCCGCTCCAGTCGGTCCGCAGCGCCGGCTCGACGAGGTCGTCGGCAGTCGCGATCGCGGTCAGCGACGAGGTGTCGGACGGGTCGACGGCCTCGGGGCCGACCGGCCACGCGACGGTCGCGTTGCCGAGCTCGTCGCCGGCCAGGCCGACGACGGTCTGGAACGGCGCGTCGGCGGCGAGCGCCGTGACCGCGCCCCAGGCGCCGCCGGCCGGACGGCGGGCCGCCTCGACGCTGGCGGGGCTGGCGCCGCCGGCCGAGCGCGACCAGGCGACGAGCGCGCCGCCGTCGTCGTCGAGCGCCAGCTGCGGCGCGAACGCGGCCGCGCCCTCGGGCAGCGTCGCGACGGTCTCCGGAGCGCTCCAGGCACCGGCGGCCGAGACGGTCGAAAGCTTGATCGCGCCCGGGGTCACGCCGTCGGGCGCGACGTCCCACGCGACGCTCGCGCGGCCGTGGGCGTCGAGCGCGACCGACGCGGTCGCGGATCTCGTCGAGGGCAGCGGCGTGGTGGTCGCGTCCCACGCCGCGTCGGCGCCGGCCGGCCGTGTCGCGACGGCGGCACCGCCGTCGAAGACGGGCCAGGTGACGACGGCGCGGCCGTCGACGTCGACGACGAGCTTCGGCTCCAACTGGTTGGTGGTCGCTCTGGCGGCCGGCTCGGCGATCAGCTTCGGGGCGCTCCAGGTGCCTCTGGGCCCACCGGTGCGAACCGCGCTCTTGAGCGTTCTGACCGAGCTGCCGGAGTTCGTGCCGGTGCGCCAGACGGCAGTGACGTTGCCGTCGCGGTCGACGCCGAGCGCCGGCGCCCGCGGGATCGTGCCGTAGCCGGCCGTGGTCGCCCCGCAGGGGTCCTCGGTGACGGTGAAGATCGCTCTCGGGTTCGACCACGTGTCGCTGCGCGCCGGCCGCGTCGAGACGATCACCGCGCAGCCCTGGGACCACGCCGCGGTCGCCGTGCCGCTGTCGTCGACGACGATGCTCGGCGGGCTGGTCGGGTTGTCGCCGTCGACGCTGATCGGCTCGACCGCCGTCCAGCTGCCGTCGCTGCCGCGCGTTGCGGTCTCGATTCTCGTGTCGTTGCGCCAGACGGCGGTCGCCGTGCCGTCGTCGGCGACGGCGAGCGCCGTCTTGCCATTCGACGAGTAGCTGCCGGTCAGCGTGGTCGGCTGCGACCAGTTGCCGCCGGCCGGCTTGGTCGCGCTTTTGAGCACCTGCTCGCCCATGTTCTGCAGCCACAGGGCGGTCGCGGTGCCGTCGGCGTCGTACGCGACGCTCGGATAGCCGGCGCTGCCGCTTGCGGGAATCGGCGCGACGGGGGTCCAGCCGGCCGCGGCGCTCGCGCCTGCGGGCACTGCCGCCGCCAATGCCGCGACGCCGGCCACTGCCGCCAACGTCGCCTTCGTTCGTCTCACTGCGATCGCACTCCTCGTTCCGGTCTCAGATCCGCGTCCCCCGGCGCGTTCTCCAACTGCGACGAGCCGGCCGGGATGGACCCGACCGGCTCGTGCTCTTGTCTGGTGTGCCGCGGCGATCCGCGGCGACGCGGCTAGAAGTCGCCTTCCGCCTCGAACGTGCCGAACTCCTGGCCGGCCGCGTAGGAGCCGTTGGAGCCGCCGTTGAAGACGGTCGCGCCGTTGGCCGTCAGCGTGGCCGTCGCGCCGGACCACCACTTCAGTGCGCCCGCGGTCGACTTCGTGCCGCCCGTGAGCGTGAAGAGGTTCCAGCCGGTGAACGGGATCGATCTGCTCAGCAGCGGCGTGTAGTGACCGTTGCCGACGACCGCGCCGGTGTTGTAGTCGACCGAGATGTCCTCGATTTGCACGTCGACGCCGTGCAGCACGATCGTCGAGCGGAAGCCGCCGTCGTACTGCGCGGTGGTGCCGGCGCCCGTGCCGACCTGCGGCAGGCTCAGCGTCGGCGTCGAGAACGTGCCCGGGCTGACGGCGACGGTTCTCCCGCCCCATCTGGTGACGTATCTGAGCCAGCTCGCGCGCAGGTCCCAATCGACCTGACCGGCCGAGGCGGCCGACGGGACGACGAAGGCGAACGCAACGATCGTTGCGGCAAGGGACAGCAGGACGCCCACGCGGGACGAACGTCTGCGTGACATGTGAACTCCCCTAGTTCTGTGGTTGACGCGAGACTCGTTCCCGCGCCTTGAGCCGTGCCGGCTCTTAGGGCAACCTAACACAAGTAAGGGATGCCTAACAAGTGTCGTTTGAAAACCCGCACCAGAACGTTGCCGCGCCATGACATCGGCGCCGTCGAGGGCGCGCATAGGGTGTGACGGGCAGCCCCACATCCCAAGGAGCAAGCATGGCGACGATCCACCTCACCAAGACGACGACCGCGACGCCGGAGCAGTTCCTCGCCGCGCTGACCGACTTCGGACCGGGCCGCTCGGAGATCTTCGGCCGCAGCGCCGACGCGTCACTGAGAGTGCACGACCAGGGCCCCGACTGGGCCGACGTCACGGAGGGCTCCGGCGGCATCTGGGAGCGGCTGCGCTACGACTGGTCCTCGCCGCGCCACATCAGGCTGACGACGACCGATTCGAACACCTGGGGCGGCGCCTCCGGTCACACCTACACGCTCACGCCGCAGCCCGACGGGACGACGAAGATCGACATCGTCGTCGTGCGCGACGGCAAGAACCTGAAGGGACGCCTCGTCGGCGGCTTGCTCGGCGCGATCGGCACGCGCATCTTCGACAGAGAGATGGGGAAGACGCTCGCCGCGATCGAGGCCCGCGCCGGTGAGGCGAGCGCGGGCGCGGCGGGCTGATCAGCCCACGGTGTCGGCCCAGTCGCGCAGCCGCCCGGAGAACTGCGGCGTCGCCGCGCTCACCTCGACGATCGCGTCAGCCGGAACGTCGGCCTTGTGGGCGGCCGCCAGGATCGCGTCCGGCGACGGCGCCTCGTAGAGGCAGTAGGTGCGCCGTCTGTCGGCGCTGAGGAATGAGAACAGCCAGCGCACGCCCTCGTCGCCGTTGGCCGCCTCGATCAGCTCGACGTCGTCGTCGGTGAGGTCGAGCTTGTCGGCGAAGGTCCGCTCGATCAGATACAGCGGCATGCTCTAGATAGTAGTCACGACGAGCCCGTGGCGGTGGGCGAATGACGCCGCCTCCGTGCGGTTGGCGCAATCGGTCTTGCGCAGGATGCTGCGGATGTGGTTGGCGGCGGTGTGCTCGCTGATCGCGAGCGTCCCGCCGATCTCCTTGTTGCTGAGCCCGCGCGCGACCAGGCCGAGGATCTGCGCCTCGCGCGGCGAGAGCCCGTTCGGGAGACCGGCGCGGCCGTCGTGCGCCGCCGTCGCGCCGAGCGCGCGGACGCGCGCGAGCAGGTCGCGCATGCCGATCCGCTCGGCCAGCGCGGCCGCCTCGCCGGCGAGCGCCTGCGCCTGCGCCCGGTCGCCGCCGCGCTCGCGCCGCTGCAGCAGGCGCGCGTACTCGTAGGCGGTGTGGGCGACCCACGTCTGCATCGCCATCCGCCGGTTGAGCGCGAGCGCCTGCTCGAAGTGGTCGGCGGCGCGCTCGTGCTCGCCGAGCGTGGCGGCGAGCATCCCGAGGTAGCGGTCGGCCGCCCCGTAGCAGCTGACGAGATGGCCGATCATCACGTTGGCGCCGGCCAGCGGCTCCAGCTCCGGGTAGACGAGCGCCGCCGTCCGCTCGTCGCCGAGCATGCTGGCCGCGTCGGCCAGGTAGGCGAGCGTCGCCGTCCACAGCGAGGCGCGGAAGTGGCCGATGCCGTCGCCGGCGATGCGCGCCAGCTCACGCCGCGCCTCGCGCTCCATCCCCAGGGCGGCCAGCACGGCGACGAGCCCGGGGCGCCACAGCCCTTCGCGCTCGGACTGCCCGGCGAGGATCCGGACCGCGGGCGCCAGCTCCGCGAGCCGGCCCTGCTCGCGGCGGATGCTGAACATCTGGATGCCGTAGGTGCCGGAGGCGTCGCGGCCGGTCAGCAGGCGGCTCCATTCGTGCGAGCGCTCCGCCATCGCCTCGGCCTCCGCGAGCCGCCCGTCGCAGAGCGCGATCGCCGAGCCGTAGTGCTCGGCGACGTGGTGCATGAACGGCTGCGCGGTGCGCTCGGACATCTGCAGCAGCGCGGTCTGCTCGCGGCGCGCCGCGTCGAGGTCGCAGAGCGAGACGAACGTCGGCACGCGCCACGCCATCGCCTCGGTGCGCGTCTCGGCGTCCTCCAGCTCCTCCGCCAGCTCCTTCGCCTCGCTCAGCATCGCGAGGATCTCCTCCAGCGGGCTCATGCCGCGCGCCCAGTAGGAGCGCGCCAGCACCTTCGCGAGCCCGGAGCGGTCGTCGAGGCTGCGCGCCAGCTCGATCGCGTTGCCGCGCACGACCGCGCCGCGGCTGCGGTCGCCCTGGCGGTCGAGCGTGCGCGCGAGCGCCGCGAGCAGGCGGACGCGCAGCTCGGGACTGTCGTCGGCGCCGAGCGCTGGGATCGCCTCCTCCAGCAGCTCGCTCGCCTCGCGGCTGACGATCCCCGGGCGCCAGCCGGCGTCCTCGTAGCCGACCGCGGCGCGCGCGAGCAGCTCGCCGCTGCCCAGCTCGCGGGCGATCGCGGCCGCCGCCGCGAACGCCTCGAAGGCGGCCGCCGCGTTGCCGGCGCGGTGATCGGCCGTGCCCAGCTCGATCAGCGTCTCGGCGCGCTCACGCGGATCGTCGACGCCGAGCGCGATCGCCGTCCGCAGGCGCGCGGCGGCCTCGTCGAAGGCGAGCGCGGCGCTCGCGGCCCGTGCCGCGCGGACGTTGTAGTCGATCGCCCGCTCGCTGCCGCCGAGCGGAGCGGCGGCGGAGAAGTGGTGGGCGAGGTCTGCGAGCGACCGCTCCGGCGCCGCGGCGGCGAGCGCCTCGCCGACGCGCAGGTGCAGCTCGGCGCGGTGCGCGTGCGAGAGCCGGTCGACGACGGCGCGCCGCACCAGCTCGTGCGTGAAGCGGCAGACGAGCCGCGGCCCGGGCAGCTCCTCGACCATGCCGCTGGCGACGGTCTCCTCCAGCGCCGCGAGCAGCTCGCGCTCGTCCAGCCCGGCGGCGCTGCGGATCACGCCCAGCTCGAACTCGGGGCCGATCGTGGCGGCCAGCTCGAGCAGGTCACGCGTGCGCGGGTGCAGCCGCGCGAGCCGCTGGCTGACGACCTCGCGGACGCTCGTCGGCGTCGTCAGCTCGTGCAGCGGGCGCACGAGCGCCAGCCGTCCGTCGCCGACGACGACCGTCGCGGTCTCGACCAGCGCCCGCCACAGCTCGCAGACGAGGAAGGCGTTGCCGTCGGTGAGGTCGTGGATCGCCGCGGCCAGCTCCGCGACCGCGGCGTCGGGTTCGCAGCCGGCGGCGCGCTCGACGAAGTCGGCGATCTCGCCGGCGGAGAGCGCGTCGAGCCGCATCCGCACGACGTCGTCGGAGCGGCGCAGGTCGGCGAGCGTCTCCGACAGCTCGCGCGGCGGGTCGACCTCCGTGTCGCGGAAGGTGCTCAGCAGCAGGACGCGCCCGCCCCAGCTCGTGCGCGCGAGGTGGCGCAGCAACAGGAGCGTGCCGGCGTCGGCCCAGTGGCAGTCCTCCAGCACCAGCAGCACCGGCTGCCGGCGACCGGCGTTGGCGAGCAGGGCGGTGACGGCGGTGTGGAGCCGATGGCGCTCGGTGTCGGGATCGGCGACGGCCGGCGCCGCCAGGCCACGGACGCGCGCGGCGAGATCCGGCAGCAGGCGTGTCAGCTCGCCGGCGCCGGGCCCCAGCTCGGCGACCGGGTCGGCGGCCTCCTCGGCCAGCCGCACGAGCCGCTCCAGCGCCTCGGCGAACGGTCCGTACGGCGTCGGCACGACCGCGTCGCAGGCGCCGTAGAGCACGAGCGTCCCGCGCCCCGCCAGCGCCCCGGCCAGCTCGCGCACGAGCCGGCTCTTGCCGCAGCCCGGCTCGCCGGCCAGCAGCGCGACGCGACGCGGCTCCCCGGCGGCGGTCGGCATCAGCGCGTGGAGCAGCTCGAGCTCCGCCGTGCGCCCGACGAACGGGAACGTCGATGCGAGGCGAAGCGGGTCGGGCAGGTCGGTCGCGGTGCGCACGCCACCGCCGACGATAGTCAGGTTTGACCATCGCGTCGATCGGGCCGACGCGCAGGCGCTCCAGAATTGGGTCAGATCCGGTCATGACAGGCGATCCCGTCGTCCGTACGTTCGCTTCCGAACCGTTCACCAGAGCCGATTCAACGAGGAGA
The DNA here is from genome assembly GCF_033542075.1 of Conexibacter stalactiti. Classification (NCBI taxonomy): domain Bacteria; kingdom Bacillati; phylum Actinomycetota; class Thermoleophilia; order Solirubrobacterales; family Conexibacteraceae; genus Conexibacter; species Conexibacter stalactiti. The sequence continues at coordinate 22,643 of NZ_JAWSTH010000055.1, read as the reverse complement.
CGGACGTGAGCACGCACACCATCACGACGACGTCGGCGCGCCAGGAGCTGGCCGGCTTCCGCGGGCGGCTGGTCGGCCCCGAGGACGCCGGCTACGACGAGGCCCGCAAGGTCTACAACGCGATGATCGACCGGCGGCCGGCGCTGGTCGCCTATCCCGAGGACGCCGATGCGGTCGCGCGTGTCGTCTCGTTCGCACGCGATCATGGCCTGCTGCTGGCCGTGCGCGGCGGCGCCCACAACGGCGCCGGACTCGGCGTCTGCGACGACGGCGTCGTGATCGACCTCTCCGAGCTGCACGACGTCGAGGTCGACCCGGCGGCGCGGACCGTCCGCGCCGGCGGCGGCGCGAGATGGGGCGAGGTCGACCGCGCGACCGCGGAGCACGGCCTCGCGACCCCGAGCGGGATCATCTCGACGACCGGCGTCGGCGGCCTCACGCTCGGCGGCGGCATCGGCCACCTGACGCGGTACTGCGGGCTCTCGATCGACAACCTGCTCGAAGCAGAGCTGGTGCTCGCCAGCGGCGAGCGGGTGCGCGCGAGCGCTGACGAGCATCCCGACCTGTTCTGGGCGATCCGCGGCGGCGGCGGCAACTTCGGCGTCGTCACCTCGTTCCTGTTCCGCCTGCACGAGGTCGGCACGATCTTCGCCGGGCCGACCTTCTGGCCGATCGAACAGAGCGAGCAGGTGCTGAGCGCCTACAGCGAGTTCCTGCCGCAGGCGCCGCGCGAGCTGAACGGCTTCTTCGCCTTCTGCACCGTCCCGCCGGCACCGCCGTTCCCGGAGGAGCTGCACATGCGCAAGGTCTGCGGCGTGGTGTGGTGCTACGTCGGCGACGCGGAGAGCGGCGCGGCGGCGATCGCACCGCTGCTGGAGCGGCTGCCGGAGCCGCTGATGCACGGCGTCCAGCCGATGAGACATCCCGACCTGCAGGGCGCCTTCGACGGGCTCTACCCGGCCGGCGACAAGTGGTACTGGCGGGCCGACTTCGTCAAGCAGATCCCGCCGGAGGCGGCGCAGGCGCACGCCCGCTTCGGCGCCGCGATGCCGACGATGCAGTCGACCATGCACCTCTACCCGGTCGACGGCGCCGCGCACGACGCCGCGCCGTCGGACACCGCGTGGAGCTACCGCGACGCGACCTGGGCGACGGTCTACGCCGGGGTCGACGGCGACCCGGCGAACAAGGAGGCGATCCGGCACTGGTCGATCGACTACTTCGAGGCGCTGCACCCCTACTCGGCCGGCGGCGCCTACGTGAACATGATGATGGACGAGGGGCAGGAGCGGGTCCGCGCGAGCTACCGCGACAACTACGACAGACTCGCGCGGGTGAAGGCCGTCTACGACCCCGCGAACCTCTTCCGCGTCAACCAGAACATCGAGCCGGCGTAGCCTCAGCAGCCCGCTCCCGCGGCTAGGATGTCGACGCGCCAGAACGGCGCCGGCAAACCGAACCAAGGGGGCGGGCTCGATGCATCTGACTGGAGTCGCGACGCGGCGGGGGAAGCGATGGCCGCGGCTGATCGCGCCGCTGGCTATCGTCGTGTCGTCGTGGACGACGAGCGGCGCCGCGCTCGCCGCCACGGCCGAGCCGCTGAGCGCCCCGACCACGATCACGTGGTATCAGAAGGCGCAGCCCGCGCTGGTGCCGATGGCGAACGAGATCGTGCCGGACATGCTCGCGGGCGGGTGGCGCTCCTACTACGTCACGACGCAGCAGACCTACCGCTGCGACACGCCGAACAACCTCCTGACGGAGGCCGTCGACTGCACCGGCCCGTACGTCCACGGGATCACGTCGCCGGAGTACGTCTGGCACGGGACCGACGCCTTCCCCGTCGACCCGCCGTCCGGCAGAGGGCACGGCTACGACCACAAGATGGGGTACCACGGCGTCTTCGGCGTCGCCGCGGTCAGAGATGCCGCTGGCAGAGACCACATCGTCTCGGTCAACCACGGCGAGAACAAGAACGTCGTGCGACCCGACCTCGAGACGTACTGGCTGAGCAGAGGCGCGCCTGCCACCGCCCAGTGGCTGTGGCACTACCAGAACACGGTCTTCACGCAGGCCGACGCACGTGCGCCCGGGTACCGGCTGCCCGGTTCGCCGGCCGACTGCTACTCCGGCGACCACGGCGGCGTCTACGACGACTGCTGGATCGCCTACAGCGGCTTCGTCTCGACCTCCAACATCGCGTCGACCCCCGCCAACGGCTACGGCAACGCCGAGATGAACGACCTCGGCCCGGCCGTCTGGCCGAAGCACGGCTACACCACCTTCGGCAGCAGAGGCGACCTGCGGCGAGCCAGTCACGGCCTCCGTCACCCTTCGGTGATCGACGGCGGCGACGGCTACCTCTACATGTACTACGTCGACACCGGCCGCGCCCTCTACAACGATGTGACCGACAGACCGACCGGCCGTAGCACTGACGACGGGATCCGCGTGGCGCGCTCGCCCAAGACCTCGCTCGGCGTCGGCTGGAGCATCTGGGTGCAGGACACGAGATCGTGGGAGCCGGCGCTGCCGGCCGGCGTCACCGCCGCGCAGATGTCGGGCGCCTTCGGCAGCAGAAGCCCGGCCCAGTCGAGACGGCTGTTCGAGTCCAGCAGCGCGACGTTCAACGTCGCACGCGTGCGCGACAGCAGAACGTGGATCGGCGTCGAGATCCGCACCGACTACGAGCTGCCCGAGTGCGCCGCCGAAAAGCATTGGCAGCGCCTCGCCCTGCGCCTCGGGACGGGGCCGACGAGCTGGGATCCCGATCCGCTCTACCTGACCGGGCCGTACGCGGCCCAGTTCGAGAGATGCGGCGGCGATGTCGGCGAGACGATGGCCTACCCACGCCTCTACGCCAACGACGGCTGGAGCACGAAGGAGGTCGACGCCTCCGGCTTCCACATCGTCGGCCGTGGGCACGACGGCCAGCTCCGCAAGGTGCGCGTCTCGCTCAGCGGGTTGACGAGCTGAGCAGCGCGTCCATCTGACCGACCGCCAGCTCCAGGCCCTCGGCCATGCCCATGTTCAGCACCTGCTCCATCTGCTCGCGGGTGCCGAACGTCGAGCGCAGCTGCATCCGCGTGCCGCCGTCGTGCGCGGTCAGCTGCATCCGCACCGCGTTGGTCGGCAGCTCGGCGCTCGGCGCCCCGTCAGCGTCGGCGAAGCCGTCGGTGAACGCCAGCGAGCTGGGCGGATCGACGGCTTCGATCCGCCACCAGCCGTAGTATCTCGCGCCATCGGGACCGGTCATGAAGTAGGTGACGCTGCCGCCCGGGACGAGCTCGTGCTGCTCCATCGTCGCCGGGTGGGTCGGCGGTCCCCACCAGCGCTCCAGCTGCCGCGGGTCGGCCCACAGCTGCCACACCCGCTCGGCGGGAGCGTCGAAGTCGGCGATCAGCGTGAGGGTCAGGTTGTCGAGGTCCTTGTCGACGCTGGTGACGCTCATCTCTCGTGTCCTCTCGTTCGTCTGCTCTCGCCGCGGCGGGGCTCAGGATCGGGATCGGGATCGCTCGCGAGCAGTCCGGACATCCGGTCCACTCGCCCGCGCCAGGTCAGCTCGAGCTCGTCGAGCGCCTGCCGCGCCCGCCGCACGGCGTGGGGGTCGGTGCGGACGAGCTGCTCGCGTCCGTGGCGCTGCTTGGTGACCAGGCCGGCGCGCTGCAGCACCGCGACGTGCTTCTGCACCGCGGCGAAGCTCATCGGGTACAGCTCGGCCAGCCGCGACACCGACGGCTCCTCGCGCCCGCAGCGGCGCAGGATGTCGCGGCGGGTGGCGTCGGCCAGCGCGTGGAAGAGATCGTCCAAGACCTCGGCGGGCAGCTCATCTACAACCATCTGGTTGTAGGTTAGCAATGTGAGCGAGCCGGTGCCGGCGCGTGCGCGTTAGGGTCGGGGGCGATGGCCGCAACAGAACTGCCAGCCGCGATCGCACAGCTCGCGAGCGCGCTCGCCGACCTCCCCGGTGTCGAGGCGGTGGTGCTCGGCGGCTCCCGCGCGACCGGCGAGCACCGCCCCGACAGCGACTGGGACCTCGGGCTCTACTACCGCGCTTCGCACGGGTCGTTCGATCCCGCCGCGCTCCGCGAACTCGGCCACGACGGCTACGTCTCCGCGCTGGGCGAGTGGGGGCCGATCGTCCACGGCGGCGCCTGGCTGACGGTCGACGGCATGCCGGTCGACGTGATCTTCCGCGACCTCGACACCGTCGAGCGCTGGCTGCGGGAGGCCGAGGCCGGCCGCTTCGAGGTGCTCGTCCAGAACGGCTCGATCGTCGGCGCGCCGACGTACGCGGTGGTCGGGGAGCTGGCGATCTGCCGGCCGCTCTTCGGCGAGCTGCCGCGGCCGGCCTTCCCCGATGCGCTCGCCGCCGGTGCCGCGACCTGGTGGAGCGGCCGCGCCGCGGTCTCGTTGATGTTCGCCGCGGGCTACGCCGAGAGCGGCGACGCCGTCTGCTGCACCGGCATGCTCGTCGACGCCGCCCTCTGCACCGCCCACGCACGACTGGCCGAACGCCGCGAGTGGGGACTCAACGAGAAGCGCCTGCTGCAGCGCGCCGGCCTCGGCGAGCTGCAGCGGCTGCTCGCCCCGGGCGCGGCCGGCGACGCCGGCCTGCCGGCCACCGTCGCCGCCGTCAGCGCGATCCTGCGCGTCGACCCGCTGCGCGCCCGCTGATCGCCCCCACGCGGCGCTGACCTGCGGCTGTGACGCCCCGCCGAGGTGGGCGTATGGTGGGTTCATGCCGACGAACCCATATCCGGTGCAGTTCGCGGTCGACTACCCCGACCGCCCGCTGAACCGCCTCACCACCTTCTTCCGGCCGCTCGTGGCGATCCCGATCGCGATCGTGCTCGGAACCGTCAACGGCGGCACCGTGCAGTTCGGCACCGACGGCGGCCGCCCGGCGACGTTCGCCGCCGCCGGAGGGCTGCTGTTCGCGGGCCCGCTGCTGATGATCGTCTTCCGCCAGAAGTACCCGCGCTGGTGGCAGGACTGGAACCGCGAGCTGCTGCGCTTCTCCAATCGCGTCGGCGTCTTCCTCGCGCTGCTCGACGACCGCTATCCCTCGACCGACGAGCAGCAGTCCGTCCGCCTCGACCTGCCGGCCCCCGACGCGCGCACCGACCTCAACCGCTGGCTGCCGCTCGTCAAGTGGCTGCTCGCGCTGCCCCACTACATCGTGCTCGCCGTGCTCTGGCTCGCGGCGCTCGTCGCGGTGATCATCGCCTGGTTCGCGATCCTCTTCACCGGCCGCTACCCGCGGGCGCTGTTCGACTTCGTCGTCGGCGTCGGCCGCTGGCACAACCGCGTCGTCGCCTACGCCTTCGTGCTCGTCACCGACGCCTATCCGCCGTTCAGGCTGGAGCCGTGACGAGGAGAAGCCCTACCTCGTCGTCAAGACGAGCCGGTCGTCCAGATCCGCGAGCAGCTTCGCGCTCTTGCGGCGCAGGTGCTCGGCGGCGATCACGGTCACGATGTCGCGCTCGAACGACTCGGGATCGTCGTTCTCCAGCACGTAGTCATAGGCCCAGGCGGCCTCGCTCTGCTCGCGGTTGGAGACCATCCGCGCGTCGAGGTTCGTCTCGAGATGCCGCTTGCCGATCCGCGAGGCGAGCACGTCGGCCCTCGGCGGGACGATGAAGAGGCTCACGACGCGGCGCGCCGACAGCGCCCGCGTGCGCAGCATCCCGCGGTAGTCGAGCTCGACGACCAGGTCGTGCGGCTCGGCCGTGAGCAGCGAGGTCGGCGAGCCGTACTGGTAGTCGCGGTACGGCTCGGTGTACTCGAAGATCTCGCCGCGCGAGATCTTCGCGTCGAACTCCTGCTTGGAGACGAACTCGTAGTCGACGCCCTCGACCTCGCTCGGCCGCGGCTTGCGCGTGGTGTAGGTCGCCGCCCGTGTGATGTTCGGGAAGCGACGTGTGATCGTCGCAAGGGCAGTGCCCTTGCCGGCTCCGCTCTGCCCCGAGACGATGAAGAGCAGGGGATGTTCGGTGGCCAACGTCGGCGGCATCGCGCGCATCGTACCGATGAGCGGCGCCGCAGCGGTCGCTCGACGATCCCTCCCTGTCACACGCGCGCCGCGGCCGGTGTCTCCATGCCGTACCCGATCAGACCCAGGAGGGCGACATGAGCAACGCGCGAATCCCGCAGACCGACATCACCGGCATCTATGGCGCGGTGGTGAAGCGATTCAGCAAGAAGCAGCTCGGCAGCGTGCCGGAGTCGGTGGGAGTGATGTGGCAGAACCTGCCGGTGCTGAGAGCGATGTTCTCGCTCGGCGCCAAGACGAAGAGATGGGACGCGTGCGATCCCAGCCTGAAGTCGTTCGCCCACATGGCCGTCGCCGCGCGGGTCGGGTGCAGCTTCTGCCTCGACTACGGCTACTTCGAGGCGCACAACCAGAGACTCGACCTCGCGAAGGCGCGCGAGGTGCCGCAGTGGCGCGAGTCCCAGCTGTTCACGCCGCTGGAGCGCGACGTGCTGGAGTACGCCGAGGCGGCGACGCAGACCCCTTCGGCGGTGACCGACGAGCTGTCCGCGCGGCTGCTGGCGGCGCTCGGCGCGCCGGCGCTGCTCGAGCTGGCCGCCTTCATCGGCTTCGCGAACATGACCGCTCGCACCAACACCGCGCTCGGGATCGAGGCGGAGGGCCTCGCCGCCTCCTGCGACCTGCGACCGCTCGCGGAGCCGAGCCGCGCCGTACTGTCCACGACATGAACGCCGACCCGTTCGTGATCCACCGGCGGCTGCTGTTCACCGTCGCCTACGAGATGCTCGGCTCCGCCGCCGACGCCGAGGACGTCGTGCAGGAGAGCTGGCTGCGCTGGGTCGACGTCGACCAGTCCGAGGTGCGCGACGCGCGCGCCTACCTGGTGCGCATCGTGACGCGGCAGGCGCTCAACCGGCTGCGGACGTTGTCGCGGCGGCGCGAGGAGTACGTCGGCGAGTGGCTGCCCGAGCCGCTGCTCACGAGCCCCGACGTGGCCGAGGACGTCGAGCTGGCCGAGAGCGTCTCGATCGCGATGCTGACCGTGCTGGAGACGCTCGGCCCCGCCGAGCGCGCGGTGTTCGTGCTGCACGAGGTGTTCGACACGCCGTACGACGAGATCGCGCAGGCCGTCGGCAAGACGCCGGCGGCGGTGCGGCAGATCGCGCACCGTGCGCGCGAGCACGTCTCGGCGCGGCGGCCGCGGATGGAGGTCGACCAGGCCGAGCAGCGCGCCGTCGTGGAGCGCTTCCTGGCCGCCCTTCAGACCGGCGACGTGCAGGGTCTGCTCGACGTGCTCGCGCCCGAGGTCGTGCTCGTCGCCGACGGCGGCGGCGTGGTCAGCGCGGTGCGGCACCCGATCGAGGGCGCCGAGCGCGTCGCGCGGCTGCTCGCCCGCTTCGCGGCGGTCGCGCCCGACGCGCGGATCGACACGGTCTGGCTCAACGGCGCGCCGGCCGCGCGCATCGACCCCGACGGCGAGGTCAACACCGCGGTCAGCCTCGCGATCGAGGGCGGCCGGATCACCGCGATGTACGCGATCCGCAACCCGCACAAGCTGACCCGGCTCGACGTCGAGGCGGAGCTGACGCGGGATTGAGACGTGACGAGGCGGTTGACCGCGCGCATGCACCTAGGTCCACGCCCATCCGCCCGCGCACCCGCGACAATCCGCCGCACCGACCGACGACGAGGAGCACGTGCGATGGCCTGGCTGAGTGACAACGGGATGTGGGAGGCGTTCGGAGCGCGGACGCTGATGCACAGCGTCTACGGCGGCTCGGACTTCGGCGAGGTGCGCGTGACGCTCGACCGGATCGGCGAGGCGCTCGACCGCGACGCCTGGGCGCGCGAGTGGAGCGCGACCGCGACGACGCTGCGCGATCAGGCTGACGCCTCCGCGACCGCCGGTCACGAGGTCTCCGCGCGCGAGGCGTACCTGCGCGCCGCCACCTACTTCCGCACCGCCTACGCCCCGTTCTTCACGCCGGCCCGCGACGAGCGCCTGACCGCGAGCTCGGCGGCCGAGCACGAGGCGCTGCAGCGCGCGGTCGCGCTGTGGGACCCGGTCGCGGAGTGGCTGGAGATCCCGTTCGAGGGCGGCGCGTCGCTGCCGGGCATCTTCATCCGCGCCCGCGGCGCCGAGGCCGGCGAGCCGCGGCCGACGGTCCTCTACACCGACGGGTACGACGGCACGCTCGCGGAGATGTTCGTCGCGCACGCGCCGGCCGCCTACGAGCGCGGCTACAACGTCCTGCTCTACGACGGCCCCGGCCAGGGCCGCGCGCTGATCCGCGACGGGCTGACGATGCGGCCCGACTGGGAGACGGTCGTCGCGGCCGTCGTCGACCACGCGCTGACGCGGCCCGACGTCGCGCCGGACAAGATCGTGCTGAGCGGCTGGAGCTTCGGTGGCTTCCTCGCGCCGCGCGCCGCCGGCCGCGAGCACCGCATCGCAGCGCTCGTCGCCGACCCCGGCCAGTGGGACCAGAGAGCGGGCGTGGTGCCGATGCTGCCGCTCTCCGACGCCGACAAGGCGGCCTTCCCGCAGATCGACCCGAGCGCGCTCGACCCGCTCGCCGCCGCGCTCGACGGGCCCGACGCCGACCCGATGATGCAATGGCGCCTGCGCGACCGCGGCATGCTCGTCCACGGCAGAGCGACGCTGTACGAGACGCTCGCCGAGATGGTCCGCTTCACCGTCTCCGACGTCGCCGCCGACATCGCCTGTCCGACGCTGCTGACGATGAACGACGGCGACCCCGCCTCGCGCGGCGCGCAGGTCCTCTTCGACGCCCTGACGGTCGAACGCAAGACGCTGACGCCGTTCACGACCGCCGAGGGCGCCAGCGGCCACTGCGAGGGCGCCGGCCGCCGTCTCTACCACCAGCGCGTCTACGACTGGCTCGACGAGACGCTCGCCTCCGCCCCTCGCTGAGCGGGCGACGGATCACATTGCACCGTCATGGCGGATATCGTCCATGACATGGCTGAGAATTCGGAGCACGCTGACCAGTCACCCGCGCAACTGATCGACGCGAAGGTCGAGGAGCTGGGTGACTGGCGCGGACAGACCCTCTCCAGGCTCCGGGACCTGATCAAGCAGGCGGATCCCGAGGTCGTGGAGGAGTGGAAGTGGAGAAAGGCGACGAGCCCCGGGGTTCCGGTGTGGTCTCACGACGGCATCATCTGCACCGGCGAGACGTACAAGAGCGTCGTGAAGCTGACGTTCTTCAGAGGGGCCTCGATCGACGATCCGTCGGGACTGTTCAACTCGAGCCTCGACGGCAAAGTGCGGCGCGCGATCGACGTCCACGAGGGCGAGGAGATCGACGAGCAGGCGTTCGTCGCCCTCATCCGCGCCGCCGTCAGCCTGAACCAGTCATGAGGCCGCCCAAGTGAAGCCGTCCGGGTCGGTGAACGGCCCCGCGCCGCTGATCACGAGCCGGTGCGATCCGCTCCCGTCCGCGGGGACGCCGGCGTCCTTGGCCAGCGCGCGACGGCCGTAGAGCGCCAGCGTGACGGGCGCCGAGCCGGCGTCGAACTGGACGTACTTGCGCGGGAAGCTCTTGTCCACCGCCAGGCCGCGGTCGACGTAGAACCGCTTGCTCGCCGCGATGTCGGCGACGCCGAGCAGCAGCACGATCTCGTCGATCTGCCGGGTGGCCGGGCCGGTCTCCTTCTTCGAGGAGGTCGCGACCTTCCAGATCGCCCCGTCGGGGGCGCGCACGACGCCGCCGTAGCCCCAGAACCCCTTCGTGGGCTCCTTCAGCGTCGTCGCGCCGGCGGCGAGCGCGGCGCCGACGAGTGCGTCGACCGTGGAGGGCTGGGAGACCACGAGCGACAGCGTGAAGCCGCGAAAGCCGCTCGTCGGCGCCTCGGAGGCGCGGACGTTCAATTGTCTGTCCAAACCGAACGCGGCTGAGTAGAAGGCGCGGGCGGCGGCGACGTCCGGCACCTCGAGGGTGATCGATTCAACTGAGGTCATGGCGGCAACGTAGTCCCGGCACGTCACGCCCGCTTCTCGATTCCTGCTCGATGTGCGACGCGCCAGTCCGCTTCCAGCGAGAATGGGCGCTGTGCTCAACGGGGCGATCGGCGACCTGCTTCCCTCGGCGCTCGCGGTCGCGCTGAGCCCGATCCCGGTCGTGGCGATCGTGGGCGTGCTCGGAGGGCGGCGCGCCAGCACGACGGGGCCGGCGTTCGCGGCGGGCTGGATCGCGGGCCTGCTCGCCGTCAGCGTCGCGGTCGTGCTGCTCGTCGACGGCGTCGGCGATCCCGGCGGCGACGACACCGGCCTCGACTGGTGGAAGATCGCGATCGGGCTCCTGTTCCTCGCGATGGCCGCCAAGCAGTGGACCAAACGCCCCAAGCGCGGCGAAGCGCCGGCGGAGCCGAGCTGGATGGCGACGCTCGACCGTGCGAGCCCCGGCCGTGCGGCCGTGCTCGGCGCCGCGCTCTCGGCGGCGAATCCGAAGAACCTCGCGCTGACGCTGACCGCGGCTGCGTCGATCGCCGAGGCCGACCTCGGCACCACCGACACCGCGCTGGCGGTCGCCGCGTTCGTCGCGATCGGCTCGCTCACCGTCGCCGGCTCCGTCCTCTTCCATCTCGTCGCCGGCGAGCGCGCCGCGCGCCCGCTCGCCGAGGTCAAGCAGTTCATGGCCGACAACAACGCCGTCATCATGACGGTCGTGCTGCTGCTGCTCGGCGCGAAGCTGCTCGGCGACGGTCTCGCCGGCCTCTGACCGCCGGCGACGGTTCAGCGCAGCGACAACGTCTCCGCGTACTGGACGAGGCCGAGCCGACGCGCGACCGCCTGTGAAGCCGCGTTGTCGTACGACGTGCTGTAGAGCGGCGTGCGCCCGGAACGCGCGATCGCGACGCGCCATGCGTCGACCACGGCCGCGGCGAGCCCCTGACCGCGGAAGGCGGGCAGCGTGTCGACGCCGGCCTCCGCGCCGGCGCCGGTGAGACGCGCGCTGTAGCAGCCGGAGACGACCGCGCCGTCGCGGACGACGGCGAAGAACGGCGCCACCTCGTCGAGCTCCGACTGGAACTCCGCGAACGGGCCGACGAGCGCGCTGCGATCCCCGGCGATCTCGATCACCTCAGGATGCTGATCGCCGGACGGCTCGGCGAAGCGGTACGCCAGCCCATGCCAGCGAGAGACGACCGGCGCCGCGGCTGCGACCGCGGCCTCGATCGGCGCGTACGACGCCGCCTCCCCGCGCCCCTCCGGATAGCGCGGCAGCTGCCCCGCCAACCGCACGACCTCCGCCGCCAGCGCCGGGTCGAGATCGTGTCGCGGATGCACCACCACGCCGTCCTCCGTCCGCCCGACGAACACCCGCGGCGCCGGCTGGGGATCCGGCTCGTTGGTCTGCACGAGACGCCGGCCGGCGTCGAGGCGATAGAGCAGCTCGACGTGGAGCGCGATCAGCTCTCCTGGCGCGTTCACTGAAGGCCGAGCTCCCGTCGGTACGCCTCCAGTCGCCCCGCCAGCTCGCGCGGCCGGCTGAGCGCCGGGCAGTGGCCGCTGTCGATCTCGTCGGGCTCGATGCCGAGGCGTTCGCGCACGACCTCGCGCATCCACTCGGCCGGGAACATCCGATCACGCGTGCACAGCAGGTAGCGGGTCGGCACCTGCGGCCACGCCGCGAGCGGCCACGGCTCCTCGCCGATCCCATCCGCTTGGCGGCGGCTTCGCTCGATCGCCGCCTTCGCGCGCTCGGCAGGGACGTCGTCGAAGAAGATCTCGATCTCCGTCGTCCCGTTCGGCCCGGGATAGCCGGTGTTGGCCGGCCAGTCCTTTCCCAGCTCGCCTGGCAGCGGCACCATGCCGGCGATCAGCACGATCAACTCGACCGGCACGCGGTCGCAGAGCAGCGGCGCCGTGAAGCCGCCGAGTGACTGCGCCACGACGGTGACAGGGCCGCGGCTTCCGATCGCGGCGGCCGCCGCCTCGGCGTAGTCGCCCAGCTCGGCGGACTCGTCCTCGCACGGCAGGTCGACCGCGACGACCTCGTGCCCGCGGCCGCGCAGCTCCGGCACGAGCAGGTGCCAGTGGAAGCTGCTGTCCCCCGCACCGTGAATCAACGCGTATGTCGCCATGCCGGGATCCTCTCCAGTTCACGGCGCCGCGTCACCCGCGCGGGCCTGTCTACAGCGCGAGGAGGGCCGCCGGGCAGAGCGGCCCGGCGACGGCGAGCGCGCTCGCGGCGCCCGCGCGGACCGGCCGCCCGAGGCCGACCGCGAAGGTGGAGCGCTTGCCGGCGCCGTAGTCGACGGTGACGAGCAGACGGTCGGCGCGCGGCGGCAGGACGCGCGGCAGCGTGGCGTTCCAGGCGGTGCGTCTGGAGCCGGTGACGGCGCGCGCGGCGCGCAGGCTGCCGAGCCGCTTTCCGTTCGCGCGGGCGAGCGCGAAGCGCACGCTGCGCGCCGGGGCGTCCAGTCGCAGCCGCACGCGCTCGCCGGCCGCGGCCGGCAGGCGGTCGAGGGTCGTGCCCGTGCGCGGGCCGCCCTCGGCGACGTGGGTTCCGCGGCGCGCTCGCAGCGTCGGCGCGGGCTTGGCCGTGTCGCCGCCGTCGCCGGTCGGCGGGACGGGCGGCGTCGGGGGCGTGGGCGGAGCCGGCGGCTGGGTCGGGGGCTGGACCGGCGGCGTGTCGGCCGCCGCGATCAGCGCCGCCGGATCGACCAGGCTGCACAGGCTCGTCCCCCACGCCTCGCCGGATCTGCCGACGAAGGCGCCGACGCGCTGGCCGACCGACCACGTGAATCCGCACATGCCGCCGTTGGTGCGCCCGACGATTGTCGTCTCAGGGCCGAAGGCGCCGTTGAACGCACGCTCGACGCGCACGGTGTACGCGACCGACGTGTCGAGCGACGGCACGTTGGGATCGGACGGCCCGTCTCTCGCGATCACCTGCCGCGCGACGACCTCCCCGATCACCGCGGGGTCGCCGCCGGCGAGCTCAGCTGCCAGGTCGCGGTTCGGCGCGCACGAGCACGCCTGCGCGGCCGCCGGGACGAGCGCTGCCAGACACGTCAGCGCCACAAGCGCTCCGACCAGTCGCTTCCCTGCTCCTCGGACCATCTGCCGAACGGTAGCTGCTGGCGCGTCAGAGCGCTTCGGCGAGCATCGCGGCGAGCTGCTCGCGCCCGAGCGGCATCGGCGCGCCGGCCATCAGCCGCTCCTGCCGCAGCGCGAGCTCGGCCATCGGCACGACGTCGCGCTCGTCGAAGCCCAGCTCGCGCAGGCCGCTCGGCGCGCCGACCGCGGCGATCAGCGCCGCGACGCGCGCCGGCAGCAGCTCCGACGACGGCTCCCGCGGGTGGTCCGGCGCCTCCGCCGCGGGCCCGTCCACGTCGAGCAGGCGCGCGGCGCGCTCGTGACGGGCGGGGTCGCTCGCGTGCGTGCGCCGCAGCAGCGGCGCCAGCATCAGCGCGGCGGCGAAGCCGTGCGCGACCGGCCGGCCGGCGGCGCCCGCGGTCGTGAGCCGGCGGCTCGCGACGCCGTAGGCGCAGGCGTGCCCGGCATGGGCGCCGGCTACGGCGGCGCCGAGGCCGGCCAACGTCGCCGCGAGCATCACGTCGGTGCGCGCGTCGAGCGAGCCGCCGTCGCGGACGGCGCGCGGAAGGCCGCGCGCCAGCAGCGGCAGCGCCTGCTCGCAGAGCGCGTCGGAGTAGGGGTTGGCACCGCTGTAGGCGGGCCGCGGCGCGCCGGGCGCGAGCGTGCGCCGCGCGTACGGCAGCGCGGTCAGCGATTCGAGCGCGTGGGCGAGCACGTCGAGGCCGGCGGCGGCGGTCGGCGCGGGCGGCAGCGTCACCGTCGTCGCGGGGTCGGCGATCGCCAGCGCCGGTCGCAGCAGCGGATGGCTGATCGCCGTCTTGACGTCGTCGGCGACGAGGTCGAGCACCGCGACGGCGCTGACCTCCGAGCCGGAGCCGGCCGTCGTCGGGACCGCGATCAGCGGCAGCGGCGGCCGGGGCGGCGCCGCGCCGCGACCGAACGGAGCGTTGACGTAGTCGAGCGTGGAGCCGCCGGCGCCGAGCAGCAGCCCGACGACCTTCGCCGTGTCGATCACCGAGCCGCCGCCGAGCGCGACGATCCCCTCGAAGTCACCGCCGCGCGCTGCCGCGACCAGCTCGCCGATCGCGGCGTCGGTCGGCTCGCCGTCGGCCGCCAGCAGCGTCGCGTGCACCACGCCGGCGGCGCCGAGCGCCTGCTCGGCGCGCTCCAGCAGACCGACGTCGGCGACCGCCCGGACGCCGATCAGCAGCACCCGCCGTAGCCCGCGCTCACGCGCGCCGCGGCCGAGCTCGGCGAGCGTGCCGGCGCCGAACAGCAGCCCGCCGCCGCCGATCAACAGCGCCGGTGGCAGCGGCTCAGGCATCCGCTCCCACGACCGCCACGCGCTGGCTGCCGAGGCCGTCGAGGCCCAGCTCGATCACGTCGCCGGCCGCGAGGAAGCGCGGCGGCTGCTGCAGGTTGCCGACGCCGCCCGGCGTCCCGGTGTTCACGAGGTCGCCGGGGTCGAGCACCATGAACTGGCTCAGGTACCAGACGAGGTGCGCCGCGCCCCAGACCATGTTCGCCGTCGTGCTGCGCTGCATCTCGTCGCCGTTGACCGTCAGCCACATCCCGAGCGCCTGCGGGTCCTCGACCTCGTCGGGGGTCACCAGCCACGGCCCGAGCGGGTTGAAGGTCTCGCACGACTTGCCCTTCGTCCACTCGCCGCCGCGATCGAGCTGGAAGGCGCGCTCCGAGAGGTCGTTGACGACGGCGAAGCCGGCGATCGCGTCGAGCGCGGCGTGCTCGTCGGCGAGGTAGCGCGCCTGTCTGCCGATCACGACGGCCAGCTCGACCTCCCAGTCGACGCGGGTGCCCTCGCGCGGGATCCGCACGTCGTCGTTGGGACCGATCAGCGTGTTCGGCGCCTTCAGGAAGACCATCGGCTCGTTCGGCACGGGGAACCCGGCCTCGGCGGCGTGATCGGCGTAGTTGAGGCCGATGCAGACGATCTTCTGCGGCACCGCGATCGGGGCGCCGATGCGCGCGCCGGCCGGCGCCGGGACGAGCCGCGGGTCGGACGCCGCGACGGCTTGGGCGAGCGTCTCCAGCCCGCCCTCGTCGAAGAAGCGGCCGTCGTAGTCGCCCACGATCGCGCCGGCGTCGAGCAGGGTTCCGTCGGCGGCCAGCAGGCCCGGCCGCTCCACCCCGAGATCTCCGAATCGCACGAGCTTCATCTCTACGTTCCTCCTGATTGCATGCAACGGTATACAGATGACGGCGCAGGCTCGCGCCCCGGCCGTCGCGCAGGCGACGGTCACGGGCCGAGTCCGCGCCCGGAAAGGGCTAGCTGAGCGCGGCTTCGCCGGCGTGCTGCTCGCGCCACATGCGCAGGCGCACGTCGCGCGCCTTCGTCATGTGCGCGCGACCGATCGAGCTGGCCGCCTCGGCGTCGCCGCGCTCGATCGCGGCGAGCAGCGCCGCGTGCTCCTCCAGCGCCTCCTCCCAGCGGCCGGGCGCGGTCAGCGTCGTCGACGGGTAGCGCCGCAGATGCGTGTTCAGGCGCGAGAGCAGGTCGACCCACGTGCCGTTGTGGCTCGCCTGCCACACCGCCTCGTGGAACTGCATGTTGGAGGCGACCATCTCGCTCGCGCTCGGGTTGTCGCGCGGCGACGCCTCGAGGATCCCGTGCAGCCGCGCGACGTCCATCTCGGTCCGCCGCCGCGCCGCCGACTCGCAGACGGCCGCTTCGAGCACGACGCGCGCCTCGTAGATCTCGAGGATCTGCTCGGCGCTGCCCTCGGCGACGCGCAATCCGCGGTCGCCGCGTTCGACGATCCCGTCCTGCTGCAGGCGGTGCAGCGCCTCGCGGATCGGTGTGCGGCTGACGCCGTAGGCGTCGGCCAGCTGGCTTTCGACGAGCGGCTGGCCGGCGGCCAGCTTGCCGTCGAGGATGGAGCGCTTGAGCTGTTCGTAGACGGAGAGCTTCACGATCGTTCCTGACGATATCGGCTGTATCTGCGCAGAATCGCGACGTCGATGCGCCGGTTGCCGGGCATCAGCGCGCCTTCCATTCCGGCGGACGCTTCTCACGAAAGGCGCGCACGCCCTCCTCCCCGTCCGCCGACGCCAGCGCGCCCAGGAGCGCGGGCGGCTCGTGCGCGGGAGATCCCTGATCCGGCCCGGCCAGCAGCGCCTTGATCGCGCGCTGCGACAGCGGCGCGGCGGCGAGCAGGCGGGCGACCAGCTCGTCGACGGCCGCGTCGAGCTGGTCACGCGTGACGACGCGGTTGACGAGCCCGTGCGCGAGTGCCTCGTCGGCTGCCATCCGGCGCCCGCTCAGCAGCAGCTCGCGGGCGACCTTCGGCGGCAGCGCGCCGGCCAGCAGCGCGACGCCGCCGTCGAGCGGGACGCGGCCGACGAGCGCCTCCGGCAACCCGAAGGTCGCCTCCTCGACCGCGACCGCGAGGTCACAGCCGAGCACCATCTCGAAGCCGCCCCCGAGCGCGTGCCCGTTGACGCGCGCGACCAGCGGATGCGGGAACCCGGCGCGCGTCGAGATCGCGCCGAAGCCGTGCGCGCTGCGCGCCCGCAGGTAGTCGACCCCGTCCGGGTCGCCGGCCTTCATGTCGGCGCCGACGCAGAAGGCGCGCTCGCCGGCGCCGGTCAGCACGACGACGCGGACACGCTCGTCGCGCTCCAGCTCGCCCCAGGTCCGCTCCAGCTCGCGTGCGTGCTCGCCGTCGAGCGCGTTGAGGACGGCCGGTCGATCGAGCGTCACGGTCGCGCGATGGCCGCTGACGGCGAGGCCCACGCTCACGGCCGCGCTCCGTTGGTCGCCGGCCCGCCGCCGCCCGCCGCCGCGGCGGCCGCCGCGCCGAAGCCCAGCTCCTCCAGCAGCTCGTCGGTGTGCTCGCCGAGCTGCGGCGGCGCCAGCCGCAGCTGCGCCGGCGTGCCGGACAGGTGCAGCGGCGAGGCGACGGTGCGGAAGCTGCTGCCGTCGCCGCGCGTCACCTCCAGCACCATCCCGTTGACGGCCGTCTGCTCGTCGTCGAGCGCGTCGGCCAGCGAGCGGACCGGGGCGCACAGCAGGTCGTCGGCCTCCAGCCGCTCCAGCCAGTGCGCGGTCGTGTCCGTCTCGATCCGCGCGGCGAGCAGCGCGCGGAAGGCGACGACGTGCTCGACGAGCGCGTCGAAGGTCGCGAAGCGGGGGTCGAGCGAGAGGTCGTCGAGTCCGAGCGCGAGCGAGATGTCGCGGACCGGGTTGTCGCGGAAGGCGCCGACGATCACGAGCGCGCCGTCGGTCGTCTCGAACGTGCCGGTGTGCGGCATCGAGGCCCAGTTGAGCGGCGCGCCGCGCATCAGCTGGTGGGTCGCCTCCTGCATCTGCATCGAGAGCAGCGCGTCGTGCAGCGAGACCTCGACCTTCTGCCCCAGCCCGGTGCGCTCGCGCGCCATCAGCGCCAGCAGCACGCCTTGGAAGAGGTGCATGCCGGCGCTGTAGTCGGCGAGCGTCGTCGCGAACAGGGTCGGCGGCAGCGTCGGGTCGGCGCGCCGCTCGATCACGCCCATCATCGCCTGCGCGAGCATGTCCTGCCCGCCCTTGCCGGCGTACGGCCCGGCGCTGCCGTAGCCGGTCCCGAGCGCGTAGACCGCGCGCGGGTTGAGCGCCTGGACCGCTTCCCAGCCGAGACCGAGCCGCTCCATCACGCCGGGCCGGAAGTTGCTGACGACGACGTCGGCACGGCGCACCAGCTCGCGCGCGACCTCGCGGTCGCGCTCCTGGCGCAGGTCGAGCGCGATGCTGCGCTTGTTGCGGTTGAGGCTGCTGTAGACGGGGTTCTGCGGGCCGTCGGGGTCGCTCGGCAGCGTCGAGCGCGAGAGGTCGCCGGCGCCGGCGCGCTCGACCTTTACGACGTCGGCACCGTGGTCGCCCATCAGCTGCGTCGCCGACGGGCCGAGCATCACCTGCGTGAAGTCGGCGACGAGGATCCCCGCGAGCGGCTGGTTGCTTGCGTCGCTCATGACGCGACTCCTTCCTGCTGGGCGCCGGCGGCGCGCGGCGCTGGGTCTGGTCCGATGACGGCGGTCGCGGCCGAATGTCCGGCGCGCCGCCCGAAGACGGTCCCGGCGGTCAGGCCGCTGCCGCCGGGGTAGTTGCCGGCGAACAGCCCGCCGGCGATCTCGCCCGCGGCGAAGAGGCCGGCGATCGGCGCCGCGCGCTCGTCCAGCACGCGGCCGTCGGCGTCGATCCGCAGGCCGCCGAAGGTGAAGGTGATCCCGCACGTCACCGTCACCGCCACGTACGGCGCGCGGTCGAGCGGCTGCGCCCAGTTCGACTTCGGCGGCTCGATCCCGTCGGTGCCCTTGCCGTCCTTCGCGGTCGGGTCGAACGGGCCCGCTCTGACGGCGGCGTTGAAGGCGCGCACCGTCCGCTCCAGCCCGTCCGGGTCGATCCCGGCCGCGCGCGCGAGCGAGCGCAGGTCGCCGGCCTCGTGGCGCACGATCCCGGGGACCGTGTACTCGTCGTCGCGCAGCAGCGGCTTCGTCTTGCCGTCGAACAGCTGGACGGCGGTCGCCTGCGGCTGCTCGATGATCGCCGCGCCAAGACGCGCGTAGGTGTAGTTGCGGAAGTCCGAGCCCTCGTCGACGAACCGCTCGCCGGCGAGGTTGACGACGATCCCGAGCGGATACGACTGCTTCGTGAAGCGGTTGGTCAGCTCGCGGTCGCCGCCGTGCGGCGGCGCGTCGACGTCCCACGCGACCGAGTGGCAGCTGCCCCAGTCGCCGGCGCGGGCCGCGCCGGCGTCGAGCGCCGCCAGCAGCGCCTCGCCGGTGTTGTGGCCGGTGCCGCGCACCTTCGCCGCGCGCCAGCGGTCGCCGAGGTGCCGCGCCCGCAGCGCCGGGTCGGCCTGGAAGCCGCCGCAGGCGAGCACGACCGCGGGCGCCGCCCAGCGGCGGCCGTCCGCCGTCTCGACACCCGCGATCGCGCCGTCCCCGTCGCGCTCGAGGCCGACGACGCCGGCCTCGTAGACGACCTCGACGCCGAGCGCGCGCGCCGTCTCCAGCTGCTGCGCGACGAGCCCCTTGCCGCCGCCGACGACGCCGAGCGCGAGATTGCCCCAGAAGCGGTGGCCGCCGCCGTCGAGCGCGTACGCCTGCCGGTGGTACATCAGCTCGAAGCCGACGCCGTGGCCGTGCAGCCAGTCGATCGAGCCGCGCGCGTCGCCGACGAGCACGTCGGCCATCAGCGGGTCGCAGCGGCCGTCGGTCAGCCGTTCGAGGTCGGCGCGGAAGTCGGCCTCGGCGTAGGACGACAGCTCGGTCGCGGCCAGGCGCGCGTCGGCCGGGTCGCTCAGCAGCGCGCCGAGGTCGTCGATCCCGCCGTGCGGCGTGCGGTAGGCGCCCGCGGTGTACCAGGTGTTGCCACCGGCCTCCGCGCGCGGCGCCTTCTCCAGCACGACGACGCTGGCACCGGCCTCCGCGGCCGCCAGCGCCGCGCTCATCGCGGCGTTGCCGCTGCCCGCGACGATCACGTCGGCGTTGCTCTCCCGGCTCATCCGTTCTGCTCCCCTCGCTCGATCGCCTCGACCACGCGCAGCGCGCAGACGAGGTCCTGCAGCGCGAGCCCGTGGGACTCGAACAGCACGACGTCCTGTGGCTCGCGTTCCGGCGCGCCCGGCAGCAGCAGCCGCGGCAGCGCCTCCGCGGCGCCCGGGTCGAAGCCGTTGGCGAGCAGGTCACCGCATTCGCCCGCGGCGACGTCGCGGTCGTCGACGACGATCCGCGCGCAGCGCTCGACGGCGGAGCGATCCAGCTCGCGCTTGTCCGCGACGTTGCTGCCGGCGGCGATCACGAGCGTGCCGTCCCGCAGCCAGTCGCCGTGCAGCACCGGCTCGCTCGCGCCCGTGATCGTCACGACGACGTCGGCCGCGCGCACGACCTCCTCGGCGCTCCCGGTCGACACCGTCTGCGGCAGCGCGGCATCCAGCTCCGCCGCAAGCCGATCGCGCCGTGCCGGGCCGCGACTGGCGATCCGCACCTCGGTCAGCGGCAGCGCGGCGGTGAGCGCCTCGATCTGGTGGCGAGCGTGGCTGCCCGCGCCGATCACGCCGAGCACGCGCGGACGCGGCGGTGCCAGCAGCTGCGCCGCGACGGCGCTCGCGGCGGCAGTGCGGCGCTGGCCGAGCAGCTCGGCCGAGATGACGGCGCGCACGGCGCCGCTCGGCAACTCGTGCAGCACGACGGTGAAGGCGCTGCCCTGCGTCACGTCGGTGCGGACGATCGGGTACAGCTTCACCCCCAGCGCGCCGAGCGCCGGCGCCGCCGCCCACATCGTGTTCGTGACGGTCGTTCCGAGCTGCTGGCGCTGGCGCACCGGGTTGACGGCCGCTCCGGTCCCCAGCAGCGCGAACGCCTCGCGCACGCTCGCCAGCGCCAGCGCGGGCGTCAGGTGGCGGGCGACGTCGGCCTCGCTGACGGTGAGGACGCTCATGCCGGGAACACCTCCTGCGCGCCGCGTCCGAGTGCCAGCGCGACCTGCAGCCGCAGGCGCGCCTTCAGCGCCGGGATGCGACCGGCGAAGTGGGCGCCCAGCTCGCGCAGGTGCAGCTCACCGCCGGGGCCGCCGTAGGTCCGTTCCAGCGTCGGACCGGCAGCGCAGCGGCTCGCGATCACGACCGGCACGCCGCGCGCGATCGCGCGCTCGATCGCCTCGGCGACCGGCGGCGGCACGTGGCCGCCGCCGCTGCCGGCGACGACGATCCCGTCGGCCCGCTCGGCCGCCGCGTCGAGCAGCAGGCCGTCCATGCCGGCGGCGACCCAGATCAGCTCGACGCGGGTCGCGCCGAGGTCGCCCGCGGGCAGGCCGAGGTGGTCGTCGGGGCCGTGCGTCGCGCTCAGCTGGAGGCGGTCCTCGGCGAAGACGCCGACCGGCCCGGTCTCCGGCGATGCGAAGGCGGCGACACGCGACGTGTGGGCCTTGGTGACCCAGCGCGCGAGGTGCAGCTCGTCCTGGATCGCGAGCACCGGGCCGAGCGCCGCGACGCGCTCGTCGCGCGCGGCGACGAGCGCGGCGCGGACGTTGGCGCCGCCGTCGTGGCCGACGTCGCCGGGCAGCCGCATCGCCGCGCTCAGCACGATCGGGACGGGCACGTCGAGCATCAGCGCGAGCGCGTACGCCGTCTCCTCGACGGTGTCGGTGCCGTGCGTGACGACGACGCCGTCGCAGCCGGCGGCGACCTCGGCCGCGATCGTGCTGGCGATCGCCTGCATGTCGGCGGGCGCCATCGCGCGGCCGGGGATGCGGCGCACGTCGACGGCGCTCAGCTCGATCCCGGGCAGCGGCTCGCCGGCGGCCTGCACGATGTCGGCCGCGCCGAGCCCGCCGCCGGCGCGTCTGCGCGCGTCGGCGACGGCGGAGATCGTGCCGCCGCTGCCGATCGTGACGATCCGCTTCACGGCGCTCACGCGATCCCCCGCAGCAGGTCGGCGACGCTCGTGCGCGTCGCGATCCCGTCGAGCGCGGCGGCGCCGACGCCGGCGCCGAGCAGCGCGGCGCGGCGCGCGCGGCGCTCGGCCGCGGTCAGCGGCCGCTCGGGATGGCCGAGCGGCAGCTCGCACGAGGCGTGGCGCTGCTCGCCGCCGCTGGCGACCGTGACGCGGGCGGCGGCGCGCGCGGGCCAGGTGGCCTCGATGTCGGCGGCGACGCGCACCTCGACCCGTTCGGCCAACGCGGCGACGCGCGCGTCGTAGACGAACGACGACGGCGAGCCGAGCTCGCCGTCGAGCGCCGCGGCGACGACGTACGGCAGCGAGAAGCGCGCCGACAGGTCGTTGGCGGCCGGCAGGCGGTCGAACTTGCGGTTGCGCTCGAAGGTCTCGACGACGACGGCGTCGAGCGCGCGCTCGTCTCCGGCGGCGCGGCGGCGGTCGCGCAGCTGCAGCGCCGCCTCGATCGCCGTGTGCAGCGGTCCGGCGGCACCGTGGACGCGCGTCCAGCTGCGTGTGACGGCGAGCGCGCCGGGGTCGAGCGGGGCGGTCAGCTCCTCCGTCGCGGCCGGCTCCGTGAGCAGCTCCAGCAGCTGCTGGGGCGCCGCCGCCGAGCCGTCGATCCCGGCCTCCGCGAGGTCGCAGGCGAGCACGCCGACCAGCGCCGCGGCGCCGGTCCAGGCGTTGCGCGCGGTGGCGCCCTCGAAGCACGGTTCCCACGTCGCCACCAGCGGGAGCGTCGCGGCGGCGCGGGCGGCGGCGCGCGGGTCGCTCTCGCGCAGCAGCGCGACCGCGACGGCGGCGCCGATCGCGCCGAGCGCGCCGTGCGGATGGGCCGGATAGGTGAAGCGGTGGGCGCGGTACAGGCGCGCGGCGACCTCGTAGCCGAGCACGACCGCGGCGGCGAGCCGCGCGCCGTCGCAGTCGCGCTCCTGCGCGACCGCGAGCGCCGCCGGCACGACGTGGGCGGCGGGGTGGCCGCCGGTCGGCAGGCTCTCGTCCAGTTCGAGCGCGACGGCCGCCGTCCCGTTGAGGAAGGCGGCGAGCGGCGTCGCGGCATGCCAGCCGCCGGCGGCGACGACGTTCGGCGCGGCGCCGCGGGTGCCGGCGCGAGCGCTGCCGGCGGCGGCGCGGCTCACGCCGTCCACC